>PEAB01000066.1 GCA_002753395.1 Nitrospirae bacterium MYbinv3
ATGAAGTATGAATGGATTAATTTTAGCGCATACAAAAGTTGGAAACACTTGGTAGATTACATTGATGATGTGCTTAATAATTTTGGACAAGAATATATAATTAATTATGGGTAGGTACTTACTTCCTCTCTCAAAATCAATATGTACATTAATTACCTTTTCTGCCTCTTTAAAATCAATGCACTTTACCTTCCACGGCAACTATATATTAAGTGCCTGTTCAAATAAATTCTCTACCATTTGCATAACTCTGTCTCCTTATCTGTTTTACCCCTATTATACTATTACCCACTCACTTTGTGGAAGAACCTCTACAGGACTACCATAACATGAATGTATACGCTATAGACGGTTCTAAGTACACACTACCAGCCACAATAGAAATAAGAGAGAAATTTGACTCTAAAAGCGGTTTAGACAAAGAGGGAAAAGGTTATTATCCCAAATGTACGGTGTCAACTCTGTATGATGTATTAAGAAAGTTACCTGTAACAAGAACGGTAGCTAAAAATGATGTGTCAGAGCGGGAAGAATCAAAAATACTCATTAGTCATTTAAGAGATAAAAGTGTCTGTTTGTTTGATAGAGGATACATTAGTTACGATTTACTAAGCTACATTGAAGAAGAATTAAGAGACCTAACGGAAGAATACTCCGGTTACTATGTTATGCGCTGCCCTGCCTACAGTACGTTTGAAGTGTTAATGGAGTTTATGAGAAGTTCAAAAGAAGACGATATAGTATGGATAAAAGCGCCTAAGAGGCACATAAAAGAACATGGTACAGCTAATACAAAATCAATTAAAGTAAGAGCAATAAAGTATGTAATGAATGATGGCACGGCAGCATTATTAGTAACAAACTTGTTTGACCAGACAGTGTATACCAGGGAAGATATCATAGATCTATACTTTAAGCGATGGGCAATAGAGGGAGGTTATAGAGATGAGAAGGCATCTCTGGAAATAGAGAAATTACACTCTAAAACGATAAACGGTGTTTTGCAAGAACTATATGCGGTAATGATAATGTCGGTAATAGCACGTGTATTAATGGCGCTGTCGGAAGGAGATAGAGGAAAAGAGCTACAGTTTAAAAATACTGTTATAGCATTAGCCAAAGAAGCGGCATTGTTGACCCCCGACGCTCCACAAAAAGCGGTAGAGATATTTAATGAGCTAATAGAGGAAATATCTAAAGTACATCTATTATCGTCCGAAAGAAAAAAGACCATATCAACCACGACATACAAAAAAGTCAAGGAAAAATGGTGCAATGGGGCTATGCGATATGCTTAAGTCAACAACATTAGGGGTTAGGGGAGGGTGTTAAGTTTACTGTCACCACTACTTGTGCAGGACTACCAAAATGTTCATGGTTTCAAGACTATGGATTCCCACTTTCGTGGGAATGACAGTAATGAGCGTTTTCCAAATATGTCATCCCACAGCCTGCCCCTGGCTTGAACAGGGGTAAGCAGGAATCCAGAAAGTGTAAAAGCATAGTTACCATGAAATATAAAAAAGAGACAGAAAAACTTTATCTTAATAATATTTTTTATACAAAACTGCCCGAAAATATTTTTTTTAGCCTTTGCAAACCTCCGTCCTATCTATGTTGACTCTACACTCTGAATCGCTGGAGGCAATTCGCCCTGTTGTTAAAAGGTTGTGCAACGTGCTAAAATAGCAATCAGAACACCATGCTAGACAGCTAACACATTTATGACAAGCGGAGGTTGTAAAAGGAAATGGCAAATGTTACCAACAAAATGCCACAAATGGAGATGACAAGAGCGATCTGCTCCTTAAAAATGCCACAAACGGAGACGTATTTATCGGACTTATGAATAGCAACATCGTATCTGGAGGCGGTTATACGGTTAAAGGTCTGCCGTTGGACTGGCAGATTAAGGTTGGGATGACCACACGATAGTCAGCGGGGGGAACGTGTCAAAAGGTATACCGAATAATTGGCAGCTCAAGTCATATGGCGATTACAACGGCGATGGTAAGGCCGACATTGTGTGGCAAGATAAAACCTCTGATGATGTTGTTCTGTGGCTTATGGATGGTGTAAATATAGGAGGGGGCAGTTACATTACGAAGGGTTTGTCTAACGATTGGCAGTTTAAATAGATTATGAGCGATACACTTTTTGATAGGTTTAGCAAAGCAGCAAGGCGGCTTGGCCACAAGAACGCCTTCAACTTCTTTAAGGATGACAGATGGCACTCCCTCACCTATGAGGAGTTCTACCGCAAGACCCTCCGCCTGGCCAGACTCTTAAGCAACATGGGCGTGGGCAGGACAGACAACGCCGCAATATGCTCGGAGAATATGCCACAGTGGTGCGCCTCGTACTTGGCCATCATTGCGGTTGGGGCGGTGGCTGTCCCCATAGACGCCGAACTTGGTGCCCTGGAAATAGTCAACATACTCAAAAGCTGCGCACCGCGTCTTGTCCTATGCAGCGCCGGTGTTTACCCTAAGCTCGTTGTAGGCGAGCACGCAGCGGTAATGCGGTTTGACTCTGAGGAATTCCTATCGGTCTGGGAGACAGAAACCGCCACCGTCAGGTCCACCGTCTTAGAAAACATATATAGGGCTGAGCCTCAGGACGTTGCATCTATCATCTACACCTCTGGCACAACGGGACAACCTAAGGGGGTTATGCTCACTCACGGCAATTTCTGCGCTGACGCCGATGCAGTGCTCAGCAGCAACCTCTTAAACGAAAACGACAACGTCTTGTCCGCACTGCCTCTGCACCACACCTATCCGTTTATGGGTACCTTCATTGTGCCCATAACGTGCGGTGGCACGGTCACATATCCCATCGGCCTGAAAGGAGCAGATCTCGCCAGGTCTATCAAGGAGCAGGAGGTAACCGTACTCGTAGCCGTACCGCGCCTCCTTGAGATGCTGCTCAAGGGGATAGAGAACAAGATAGGAGCAAAACCCCTCCCCCTAAGGATGTTGACCGGTAAGATGGCGGATATCTCCTCCAAGCTGCGTCTTAAGAGAGACATAAACATCGGTAAGTCCTTATTTAAGACCATCCATGAGCAGTTTGGTCCTCAGTTTAGGTTCATAGCCTGCGGCGGTGCCAGGCTCGCACCAGAGGTCATGACGGCGCTTGAGGCCTATGGCTTTACCGTGTTGGAGGGCTACGGCCTAACCGAGACATCACCTGTAGTTACGTTTAATCCGCTGAACAGACGCAAGGCCGGTTCGGCAGGGATACCCCTACCAGGTGTCGAGATAATGATAGCGGCCAAACCAGCACAGGATGAACAACCACGTCAATCACCGTCCATCTTCTATTCCAAGGAAGGTGAGATACTCATCCGTGGCGGTATGGTCTTTATTGGTTACTATGGCAGCGAAGAGGAGACGGCAAAGGTCTTTACTAATGGCTGGTTTCATACGGGAGATGTAGGGTATTTAGATGAAGATGGTTATCTCTTTATAACAGGCAGGGAGAAGGATGTTATCGTATTAGGCTCAGGTAAGAACGTCTACCCTGAGGACGTCGAAAGAAAGTACGCAGCTATTCCTATAGTTAAGGAGATATGCGTAATAAGCAAGGATACAAAGACGCTGCACGCCATCATCGTACCGGATATCGATGCGGCCAAGGAAATGCAGATCGTAAGCATCAACGAATTTCTGAGGTGGGAGATAAATAAAGTGTCACTGGAACTGCCATCGTACATGAGGCTTTCAGGCTTCACACTTTACTCAGAGCCACTGCCTAAGACGAGGCTTGGTAAGCTGAGGCGATTCATCGTCAAGGACATCGTTTATGCCAAGAAACGATCCTCAACTCCTCAAGAGTCTGAAATCACGGATCCGTTGAGTCTTCAGGTAACAGAGGTGGTAAAGAGGATTGGTGAGCTTGAGGATCCACCCTCTATTGGCGACAACATCGAGCTAGACCTAGGTTTTGACTCCTTGAGGCGCTTAGAGCTTATTGCTGCATTGGAGAATCAGTTTCAGATAAAGGTACCCGACGATGTTGCGGTCGACCTGCACACAGTGGAGGAGTTAATCGAGGGGGTCAGGCGCTGCATCTACAACGTTTCAGGACTAAGCGCTCCAACCCAGGGCGTTATACGTTCAATTAGTTTTAAGGACGTGCTGAGTAAAGAGCCCTCAGAAGAAGACATCAACAATCTTTGCCTAGAGGACAGGATTACACCGGTAGCCGCTACAGTTTTGAGGTCTTTAAGGCTGTTCTTGAGAACCTTTTATAGTGCAAAACTCAAAGGATTAGAAAACCTCATATCTCCGCCTTACATACTGTGTCCAAACCATGTCAGTTTTCTTGATGCCTTTATCGTTGCTGGCATGTTGCCATTAAGGGTGTTTGAGAACCTTTATTTTCAAGGGGCACAGGATTATTTTGAAACCCCTGTGGGAAAGAAGTTTGCTAAAATTTCTCATACTATCCCTATAAATCCAGACTTACAGTTGACCAGAGCGTTAACACTCTCAGCGTATCTGCTGAGAAAGAGGTACAGCCTGTGCATATTCCCTGAGGGGGGCCGGTCATTGGACGGACGACTTTCGCAATTCAAGAAGGGAGTTGGCACGTTGGCCATAGAGTGTAACGTCCCGCTTGTGCCTCTTTACATAGACGGCGCCTATGAGGCGCTACCAAGAGGGGCTTATATGCTAAGAAAGAGCAAAATAACCGTAACTGTCGGCACACCGCTATATCCCGCCGATTTTATTCAGGCCACCAGCCCTGGCAAAGAGAACTACCAGCTTATTGTCGATGCCCTGCGGGATAGAATGGAGACAATGGCCTCTTGATCGCGTGCGAAACAAAGAAAATAGAGGGAGCTGTGTGCATATAAAATTGGTAGTCCTGCACAAGTAGTGGTGACAGTAAACTTAACACCCTCCCCTAACCCCTCCCATCAAGGGAGGGGGCTTGAATATCACTTCCTCTGCAGGACTACCATAAAATTAATGGGTATTGGATTCCTGCTTACGCAGGAATCTATAAGTTCGTGGATTGCCATGTCTTGCACGGCAATGACAAGACACCCCATGACTTTCTTATGCACCCCTGGGAGTTTGAAACATTGACTTTTTGGATTGACTTATATAATGCTATACAGCTATAAGTATATAGTTTATGAAAAGGAGGTTGTCCATGTAGCGACGTTGGATTTATAATAGGCACATAAAGAATAAGGGGTACCCTCATTTAATCTTGTAATTTATATAATGTCCGTTTTGTACAGCAGAAGGAGGAAAAATGTTACGACAAATTATTGTATCCTTGGTCTTTACAGCTTTGCTGTGTACTGCGCCGGGGATCTCATCGGCGGAGAAATATGCCGTCCTGATTGGCATAAGCAATTATAAACCACCTGTGCCCCCCTTGCTGGGACCTGTTAATGATGTGATGAGCATCAAAGACTTGCTCACAAAGGATTACGGCTTTGCCATTGGTAATATAAAGACGCTATCGGATAGCGAGGCCACAAAGGCCAGCATTTTACAGAGTCTTTCAGAATTAACTAAGAACACCCAAAAAGGCGACTTCATCTTTATCTACTTCAGTGGTCATGGTACAAGCCAGTACGACTCGAAGATGATGATACCCATTGGCAATTCAACAGAAGCCATAGCGCCCTTCGACGTCATCGCAACGGGAAACGACAAGGATAAGATAATATCATCTCTTATTGTCGGCAAGACGGACTTGCGGCCTATCATAAGTGAACTTGATAAGGACAGGCGGGTGTTTGTCGTGTTTGATAGCTGTTTTTCTGGCAACTCTGTCAGAGACATAGTGGTTGAAAGAGGGCCAATTAAGCACTTGCATATCCCCGAGTTGACCGGCACACAAGACTCAGCTAACGCTCATGTTTTAAAGGCAGGCGACAGTCAAGAAAAGTACCCGTACAAGAACACTATCTACATATCAGCATCAGATGAAACCACACAGGCTAGGGATCTGCGTGATGGCTATCTTACCTTTGATGGTAAACCACACGGGGCCTTAACCAATGCCATCATCAAGGGGCTTAGGGGTGAGGCTGACACCAATAACGACGGCGTTGTAACCTACGAGGAACTATACCAGTTTGTCATAACGGATACAGGCAGGTTCGCTCATGTACCTCTACTGCTAAGTCCCAACAACACGGCCATAAACACACCTGTGTTTGAAAAACGCCTGACTGTCTATCATGCTCAAAAAGGGATCGCCTACTCAAAGGGAGATTTCAGGGTCAAACTTGGGTTTGATGACGATAGTGACAGGGAGTCCAGGTATACTGACATAGGCACTAGACTTCTAACTATTAAGGGGGTAAAGCTCGTAAGAAACGAATACGAACTGTTGATATCGAATAAAAGCGGCCATTATCGCTTGTATCTACCAAGCGGCGATAAACTCTACGAAGCAAGCGACCTTGAAGACGCTATTAAGAGGGTTACACGCTATGTCAAGGTACGTAAACTCGTTACCCTTTCAAACCAGAGTCAGAAGTTCAACGTCTATATTAACGTAGGAGGCACCAATAGTAGGAGCGTGTTCAAAAATGTTGAGTCTCTCGATTTCACCATAAAGAGCGAGGAAGATGCATACATAGTGTTATTAAACGTGGATGCCGCAGGCTACGTAACCGTACTTCTGCCTAAGAGTGGCGATTCAGGTACCCCTGTAAAGAAGGGTATTATTAACGAGTTTAAGGGCCTGGGTAAGATTGAGCCTCCATTTGGCGCTGAGTTTATAAAGGTCTTTGCCTACAAAGACAAGGTGGATGGAATCGACAGAGTTATAGGAAAGACGATAGATCCATCGTCGGATGATTTTGTTAAACTATTAGACATAATCACGGATCAAAAGGGCTGGGCCGAGGCAACAAGACAGATAGTGACGGTGCCATAGCTGATGTACAAGAAAAAGGGAGGGCTTTGCCTACTGTCGCAGGGGTTCGCAACCCCCTCCCTTAAACCCTCCCACAAGGGAACTCGTCCCCTTGACCCCGTAAAATGCCGGACGTGGTTGATTAAGATGTTACCTATGTGCATATACATTATGCTTAAATCACCAGCATTACAGATGAGGGGGGCTTCTCTTAGCTCTTCTTTAACTAGCTCCCTGATATTATCTTAAAGTAGTCCTCTGGACGGTAGGGTTCTTCCTCAGCCTGGCGCTGCAGGAACATCTTTACCTTTGGGCTTGTGGAGGCCTTAAGCTCTTCAATCGTCCCAATGAAAATGATCGTACCGGCATCGAGCATAATAACGTAATCTGCTATTTTAAAGATACTTGGCAACTCATGCGTAACCACAACAAGAGTCAGTTTGAACGCCTTGTGGAGCTTGATTATAAGCTCATCCAGACCTGCAGCGGTTACAGGGTCCAGACCGGCTGATGGCTCATCGAAAAACAGAAATTCGGGGTCCATCGCCATAGCCCTGGCAATACCCGCCCTCTTCTTCATCCCCCCACTGAGCTGAGCCGGATAATAGGTATCAAACCCCGTAAGACCAACCAGGTCAAGCTTCATGCGCACTATGATATCTATTATAGGCTGCTTTAACTGAGTATGCTCACGCAGAGGCAAGGCTACGTTATCGGCCAAGGTCATGGAGTTTAAGAGCGCCGCCCCCTGAAATAGAACACCCATCTTCTTCTTAAACTCGATCAGGGTGGTCTCATTCATTTTAGTTATGTCCTTGCCGTGGATGTTGATAGTACCCTTGGCCGGCTTTAATAGAGCGATGAGGTGCTTCAACAATGTGGTCTTACCACAGCCGCTGCCTCCAACTATCACGGTAGTCATAGATTGAGGGATACTAAAGGAGAGGTTCTTGAGCACCTCTCTCTTGCCGTAGTATGTTATTAAACCGTTGACTTCGATAGCTGTTTCCATTTGCATATATGACTACAAGAAATAGTAAAAGAGAGTTGTAAAGAAAAAATCAAAAAAGATGACCAAAAAGATGGCTGAGACCACGGATGCCGTTGTACGCATCCCGACTTCCTCGGCCCCGGCACTTACCTTAAACCCGTGATACGCCCCTACAAGCGTTATGACAACGCCAAATGCCCATGCCTTTACAAGCCCCGTCATCACGTCCTTGATTAGAAGGGCGTTTACCGTCTGGGCGTAATAGCTGTACGGATAGATCTCTAAGAGCGTGATGGCAAGCAGAAAGCCCCCAAGCATCCCAATGAGGTCAAAAATGGCCGTAAGGGCCGGCTGCATGAGCATAAGGGCGATGAGCTTTGGCACGACTAGAAACCTAACAGGGTTTATGCCCATCGTGTCAAGGGCGTCGACCTCCTCGGCCGCCTTCATCGAGCCAATCTCAGCGGCAAAGGCTGAACCACTCCTGCCTGCCACTATGATGGCGGTTATGATTGGCCCAAGCTCACGCGTAATGGAGACACCCACAAGGTCTGCCACATAAATAAGCGCCCCGAACTTCCTCAACTGATACGCCGCCTGAAGCGCCAATATCACACCCACAAAAAAGCTGATAACAGCTACAATTGGCACTGCATTGTAGCCAGTCCTGACTATCTCAGTTATTACGGCCCTGAACCTTATCTGTTTACCCCTCATGGGGGATATTAAGGTCCAGTAAAAGACATCGTTTACAAGACAAGCGACATCATGCACGTTATTCAAAAAAGAGAGAGTCCTCCTTCCTATCAGTCCAAAGAAGTTCTCAACCCTTAATGGCATCGTCTATACTTTCGTACATATCAAAGACCTTATCGAGTTTTGAGAAGTTAAAGATCTTCATAATCGACTCCGGTATCTCTGCTATCTTCAGTTTACCGTTGTAGGGCATCATCCTTTTAAGTGCCTCGACGAAGGTAGCAATCCCTGAGCTATCTATATAAGTGACGTCGCGTAAAGCGACTATGACTGGGGATATCTTCTTTTTTGTAAAAGAAATAAGCTCTTTTCTCAGAAGAGGTGATGAGTACATGTCTATCTCCCCCGATGGACTTATCACTACAACTCCGTTACGGTTTATCAACTCTATCTTCATACTTGTACAGGTGACCATAAGTTTAGCAATTGGCCTACTCCTCCTCTATCATGTTTCTAACAAGTACCAACCTGTTTCCATCCTCTTTGGACTCGTCGTATTTGACGGTGTCAAAGGCCTTCCTTATGATGTGCAAACCAAGACCGCCAACCTTCACCTCGTCAAGGCTCCTTTCCTTGAGATTTTCAGGACGTGTCTTTATACCATCATCCTCTATAGTGACCTCAAAGGACTCCGGCGACCCCATAAAGCATAAAACAATCTGCCGGTCAGGATCTCCCCGATAAGCATACTTGATCACGTTTGAGCACGCCTCATCAATGGCGTGTTTGACATCCTCCACGGCCTGATAATGCAGACCACAGTGCTCAGCCGCTAACACCGCCACAGCTCGCACGATTGAGAGATACCTGGGATGAGAAGCGATTTTTAATACTACCTGTTCCTTTGTCATATGTGTATTATAAATTTTAGTTATATCTTAGCTCAACTAATGTCAGGTCGTCGCTCCTACCTGTTCCCTCGGAGTATTCATTTACGTAATTGATAATTGAATCAACTAGGTTGTTTTTATCCTCAAGATTGCTTATGAAATCCACAAGGTCGTCAAATCCTAGACGTAACCCTGACCTGTTTATTGCATCGAAGACGCCGTCGGTAATCAGTAACAGCCTATCGCCCCTGTTCAAGGACATGGAAGATACGGGATACTCCGTGTTGATGATACCCAGTGGTGGACCTCCTTGGATATCTATTACCTCAACCTTGTTGTCTCTAATCAGTAGAAACGGCGGGTGGCCTCCGTTTGAGACAGATAACACTCCGGTGTTCACGTCTATAATGATATACACGGCTGTAACAAACATACCCATAGGACCTTTAAGCAGTCCATCGTTGAGGTTACCGAGGGCAACGTTGGGTTTTTCTTGGAGACGTGCCTTATACCTGAAATCGCTGATGATCTTTGCCATGTACATGGCAGCCGAGACCCCTTTACCTGAGACGTCTCCAACGAATACACCTATCTTACCTTCTACCGGTTCAAGGAAATCGTATATGTCCCCGCCCACCTGTTCGGCAGGTATGTTGACAGCGGCGACCTCGATAGCCCCTCTTTTAAAAACCGACGAGTCCGGTAGAAAGCTCTTTTGGAGTACCGAGGCAATCTCAAGCTCCTGTCTGACCTTCTCCATCTCAATCGATTCCTGGTAAAACTTGACGTTTTCAATTGCGGTTGTTATCTGCCGGCACAGTGTGCTAAAAAGCTCCTCATCGTAGTGGCAAAAACAGGGCTTGTCTTTAGGGTTGAGGATCTCGGCAACACCGATTAGCCCCCCTCGGCCCACAAGGGGAACCGCTATGAGGCTTTTTGTCGTAAATCCTGAGAATCTGTCTATCTCCTTGAAAAACCTCTCATCATTTGCGACATCCTCTATGATGACCGTCTGCAGGTTTTGTGCAACCCAGCCAGCAACCCCCTGCCCAAGCTCCAGTGAGAAGGTTTTTTTTAATATACTCGCTGTTGACTTTTCCTTGCTTATGGCGTAAGCGAACTCAAGCCTGTTTGTATGTTTGTTGAACAGGAGGATCGAACAGGCCTCGGCGTTCATAACGTTTTTTGCCTTCTCCATAACTAAAGAGATCAACCTGTTAAAATCAAGCGTAGAGGAGATTATGGAAGACACCTCTATGAGTGTCCTTAGGTCATCAACCCTTTTTTCCAACGTTCGTAGATATGTCTCATTAACAGAGATCTTTTTATCATCATCCATATTGATCTTATAGTCCTTAGCGTATTTGTTCACATGACGCTACATTATAGCAGATTTTGATTGATTAAATATAAAACCAGGCAGTATTTTACGGCAGTCTTGCAGGACTAGTCCCTTGTTAGGGTCTGAGGGGGGCAAAACCACATCATTACCTTTTCAGGACTACCTATTGATTATTCCCTGTCCCCAAGAAGGGCGCATAAGAAAGTCGTGTTTTTTTTCAAAGAAGGGGAGGCTCTGCCTCCCCTCAGACCCCTCCGCAAGGGGACCAGTCCCCTTGACCCCATTAAAATATATCTTTGTTCCCGTTAATTTCTTATGCATCCCCCCAAGAATTTCTTATGTACCCATATGAATTGTTCATGGTATAATAGCTAAAAGAGTGAGATGAAAGACGAGGAAAAAACAAAAGAGCAACTGATTGAGGAATTATGTGACCTTAGAAGCCGCCTTTCTGCCATACAGCGCAACGTTCTCGAATGCGATGAGATCGAGGCGCACCTTGTTGAAAGCGAAAGCAGGTTTCACATAATGGCAGACTCCGCACCGGTCTTTATATGGATGTCAGATAACGGCACTGGACGTAATTACTTCAACAAGGTCTGGCTTGATTATACTGGTAAGACCCTTAGCGAGGAGGAAAACGAAGGCTGGTTAAAGGGCGTACACCCGGAAGATTATCAGAGATGTAAGGAAACCATCCTAAAGGTTTACGAAGAAAAGCAGCCCTTCAGGATGGAGTATCGGCTAAAACGCCATGATGGCGTTTATCGTTGGATACTAGATACCGGCACGCCACGTAAGACAAGCGATGGTAAGTTTGTAGGTTTCATAGGCTCTTGCATAGGCATAACTGAGAGAAAGGAGGCCGAGGAGAGGCTAAAGTACATAGCCCACTTTGACATCCTAACCGGTCTGCCTAACCGGATGTTGTTTTTTGACCGTCTGGAGCAGGCTATCGCACAGGCCAAACGATACAATTACACCGTGGCACTTTTATATGTGGATCTAAACCGCTTTAAGCATGTGAACGACACCTACGGACACCAGATGGGGGATATCGTTTTAAAGGAATCCGCCGTTCGCATTCACAACAGTGTGCGGGATGCCGATACGGTAGCCAGAATTGGCGGGGATGAGTTTAACGTCATACTCACTCGAGTCAACGAAAAAAAGGACGTTCAACATATAGCTGAGAATATAATTGCTGCAATGAGTAAACCCTTTAACATCGACGGTATTGAGTGCAGCGTGGGGGCAAGCATCGGTATCAGCCTCTACCCAAGCGACGCTAGCGATACGGATATGCTTATTAAAAAGGCAGACGCCGTTATGTATAAGGTTAAGGAGCTAGGCAGGAGTGACTATATGTTTGTCTAGTAACAGCCGGCTGATTAGCTTGGTTTCCGTTTATCTTATGATGGTCTGACAACAACGGGCAGACGTCCTGAGAAACCTGACTCGCCACTTAGACACTTGATTACCGATAGTTGGGCTTGGAAGGATTCCTCATATGCCGCGATAAGGATGTCAGCAGAACCAAAGTGACTCAACACATATGGGCTGCCGAAGGAGATGACAATGCAGTGGTGTGCCCTGCTTATAATCCCGTTTATAAGGTCTATTTCGCTCCCGGTGAGACCTGATGTCCCATGCCATGCCTTTACACTCGTAAATACCGCTATTACTACCGCAGTGTGGGAAAGGTCTGAGAGGCTTTCCTCTTTAAGGTTGACGTACTTATCAAAGTACGTCAATAGCGGGGAGGTCTCACAGAGCTTATCGTTGCCTACAAGTATCAGACGAGCCTGCCAGGGCAGGGGAAATATCTCCTCCTTTCCTTTTACAAGGGTTATTGATTTTTCAGTAAGCTGCTTTGACAACTCAACGTGTTTCTCTTGATTTGTAACGGATTTATGGCGAAAGCTCAGTCTTTCTTTAACTGATAAGATCCTTTTAACCGCAAGATCTATCTGCGCTTGTTCTATTATACCATCTCTTAAGGCCGACATTAGTTCATCTACTATAGCGTTGACATCTAACGGGTGAAGCAGGACGTCCATGCCGGCCTGGATGCACCTGGCCGGAACGTTGTCCATCCACTTTAAGGCATCCATGTTCAGGGCGTCGGTTATAATGAGGCCGTCATATTTGTACTTATTTCTCAATAACCCTGTAACTATCTCTTGCGACAGGGTAGCCGGCGCTTCGTCAATGCAAGGGACACTCAAGTGCCCCACCATAATGCACTGCACACCTATGTTTATACAGTCTTCAAAGGGTAGAATGTCTATATTGTATAGCTCCGTGTTGGTTTTGCTAATAACAGGTAAGGTGATATGAGAGTCTTTGGCTGTATCACCGTGGCCGGGGAAGTGTTTGACACAACTCATGATACCGGCCTGCTCTATTGTATCTACGTAAAACCGTCCAAACCAGGACACTGTGGCAGGGTCGTCAGAAAACGCCCTCGTGCAGATAATAGGGTTAAACGGGTTTCTGTTAACGTCCAAAACGGGGATGAGTGGCAGGTTGATCCCTATATCAATTGACTCCAGGGCTATTGCCTCAATGGCCTGTTGAAGGAGCAAGATGTCCTCCCTTACGTCTCTTCTTACTGCCGCAGCCATAGCCATCTGACACGGAAACAAAGTGGCTTGACTTACCTGCTGACCAACGCCTCGCTCAATATCAGCGGCAAAGAAAACAATGGTGCGACAACGCTCCTGACACTCTTTTATAAACTGTCTTAACTCGTCACTGTTACCGCCAAAGATTATAAACCCGCCAATTCCCTTGTCGACAAACTGCAGGAGTGATTCCCTGTACTGTGCAGAATCAAGCCTATTGCCATCTAACCTGCCTATGACCAACTGGTATAGCTTTTCCTGCAAGGACAGTTCGTTCATTTTTTCATGTACACTCATATATCGCATAACTGAAAGTCTATCAGAAAGCGCTTTCCATTTACAATAATTATTGGTACTCACAACAACATTTTTACCTACTGAAGGAAAATATTTCTCCTGTGTGCAATCCCACAAGTGTCATCGATATACTGTAACAGGCATTGCTGCATGGGTAAATATGGGTTATCTAAATGGCATGATAATTGATAATAGTATAGTGAACTTGAATTTGATATGAGATTTAGGCGATATAAGAAAAAACAAATAAAATAACGTCAAAGGAGAAATGAGAATGAAATCAAGTGAAATGGTAAAAGAAGGAGCAAGAGAGGTCATACTGGTAAAGGATTCCAAGCCGTTTGACTCTTTGAGTGAAGACGAGCAGATCGATGCGCTTATATGTGCATTGAGGCAGTATGGCAAGCTCACGGTACCGATGTGTGCGAGTTTTGAGCAGGCTGTCAGTGAGGTACGTCAGGAAGCATCACAGATGACCATGCCTTTTTATGTTAAATAAAAATACCCTGGATTTATAGTATATACGCTTTGTACTCTCCAATAAATAACCCTTCATTACTTGCCGGCGGGAAACGAAGGCCTGCCGGCAAGCCTTCTCCCAGGTGAGGTCTTCAATAAGACCAATAAATTGCTCAGAAATAGATGGTATAAGAGATCCAAGCAATGGTCGAAAGAAGTAGGATAGGCCTGTACGGTGGTACATTTAACCCCATCCATATCGCACACTTGAGGGTGGCGCAGGAGATATGGTCGCTCTGCCGCCTCGATAAGGTCGTCTTCGTACCCTCTTACAACCCGCCTCTTAAAAGGGAAGGCATCGTCTCTTTCGATGATAGAGTTGAGATGATTAGAATGGCCATTGAAGACAACCCGCGCTTCCTGCTCTCCAACGCAGAATCCAAAAGAGAGGGCCCCTCCTATACCCTCCTAACTCTCAAGGACATGAAAAGACAATTCTACGATAGCGTTTTGTTTTTTATAATAGGCATAGACGCCTTCTTAGATCTGCCGAATTGGCACATGCCTGAGAAGATCGTTGCAGCTACGAACCTCATCGTAACCACAAGACCCCCGTGGCAATTGACCAATGTGCTGCAATCTCCATTTATTGAAACATCAGAGGTAGAGCTTACAAGTGAAGACAACGATGCGTCATCCATCGAGTTACCCCTCAAGGGCAGTAATCGCCTTACCCTGTGCAGGGTTACCCCTCTGGCAATCTCCTCCACAACAATCAGAGAATTGACCCGCCGTGGAGAGAGTATAAAATACCTCTTGCCTGAAAACGTGGAATCGTATATAATAAATAAAGGCTTGTATAAAAAATAAATCTATATTGAGGTAAAACATTCTAACAATAACAGAAAAACTAAAGACTATCGTTACCGCCCTGGAGGATAAAAAAGGACAAGACGTTGTTGTTCTGACACTAAAGCAACTGACTCCCATAACAGACTATTTCATAATCTGCACAGGTACAAACACTCAACAGATCAGGGCGCTCTATGAACACGTAGAAAGCTGCTTAAGAGATACCGGCATCAAACCGTTAGGTATCGAAGGGCAAAGAGGTATGCAATGGGTACTTATGGATTACAACGACGTGATGGTTCACCTCTTTACGCAAGAGACGCGTGACTACTATAAAATAGAGCGACTCTGGCTTGACGCTCCACGCATTTCAATTGAAGGACAAGGAGATGAGAAAAACAAAGGATATAAAAAATGTCTTGACATTTGATTGTTGTATAGACTACAATCAATGTTAGGAGGCTGTATAAAGATAGCCTATCAGATGAAAAGAGCGAGTATAAATAGGAACATAAAGGATTTAAGCAGAATTAGATAGTGGTTAAATAGGTATTGAGTAAGATTTTTACAACAACAACATCCGTAGCATTGGTAATACAGATGGCACAGTTCATACGAAGGGCAACATGGGTGCTATCGGTAATCAAATCAGATTATTCGCAATTATCGTTGTTAAAAAAAATAGGGTCGTTTTCAGAATGCACGTCAAAATGCATGCCAAAAAACATGATAGTTGTGTAATGTCAAAAATAGCTCGCTACAAACATGAATTATAGAGGCGTTATTAGTTCTGAAGGCAGACGCAATCGAAAAGAAGGTAGAATTTCTAACTATAAAAGATCTTACAATTATAGTTGTACCTCTATAAACAAATTTATCGACTTTAATAGCAATGTTAGAGTATACAAAAATAGCTTGATTTACTAGGCTAACAAAATTAACAAGGAGATGTTTAAGTATGGCAGTAGAAGGAACAGTAAAATGGTTCAGTGAAAAGAAAGGTTATGGTTTTATTACACAGAGTAATGGACAGGATATCTTTGTGCATCATACCTCAATTAAAGGAACAGGATTTAAGACATTAAACGAAGGCCAGCGTGTTTCCTTCGATGTTGTTGAAGACAGGAAAGGATTTAAGGCAGAAAACGTCGTTGCGCTTGACTAAGTGTTTATAGATTTCATATTAAGTCCCTGAGATTTTTAATAACACATTTAACTATTAATGGGAGTTATGTCTTAGAAAACTAATAACGAACAGCAACAGCAGTAGGCCCTCCGGCGGCGGCGATAAGGAAACCTTAAAGCGCCACTACCGGGGGGTTCTTATTATGTGCTTAAAGGAGAATCTGTGACTAAAGACTCAGAGATGAAGACCCTGAGCGTAAAAATCCCAGCTGATGTGCACAAGGCATTGAAACTGTACTGTGTGGAGGTAGACAAGGAGATGCAGGAGGTGGTTTCAGCCCTTATAATGATACACATAGAAAAAGAAAAACAAAAAAAAGTTAAATGAACCAGCAGAGGCAAACGACCAATTGGAAGCTACGGAGACACTCAAAGAGATAACTATATATACTGACGGCGCGTGTTTAGGAAACCCTGGCCCGGGTGGTTACGGTGCCGTATTGCTTCACAAAGAGCGAAGAAAGGAGATAACTGGCGGTTTCAGGTTGACGACAAACAACAGGATGGAGATACTGGCTGCCATAAAGGCCTTGGAGGCGCTAAAATACAGATGTCATGTAACAATAATAACAGACTCAAAGCTCCTTGTCAATTCAATGATGCTTGGGTGGGCGCAGCGCTGGCAGAGCAACAACTGGAGGAAAAGCAATAATGACAAGGCTCTCAACGCTGACCTCTGGCAACAGCTTCTTGATCTGTGCGAAAAACATATTGTAGAGTTTAAATGGGTTCAGGGACACAACGGTAACGAAATCAACGAGCACTGCGACAGGTTATCCAAGGAAGCGGCAAAACAGCCAAACCTGGATGTAGACGTCATCTACGAAAACTGTAGCGTTTAGACACTTTTTTAGACATGAATAAGAAGAAGGGATGTGACTCCGAAGACACAGCTATAAATAGAGGCATTATAACTTAAGTTGGATTATACGATTGTTGGGTTACCCGCTTGATGTTAGAAAGAACCAGATCTTTATTCTTCAATAATATATTCTAAAACATTTGTGAGGGCTTACTCTATATACTCCAAAAGCCACCCATGAAATTTATATGCACCAGGCGCATAAGAAACTGATGGGTCGTCTTGTCATTGACGTACTTGACACGGCAATCCATAAGCTAATAGATTCCTGCTTTCGTAGGAATGACATAAATTCCCGTAACTTTATATGAAAGTCTAAAAATATCCTACATAATCAAGGATTTTCATTGCTTGTTGTGTCCTTAAGGTCATGGTGGTTCTTATACACCATTAGGTTTGCCGAAAAAGGCGACAGTATGCTAATCTCTAGTTAAAAGGAGGTTATCCGTATGAAGTGGATAACACGTTCGCATGTCCACGTTGACCGTGTGGCATGTCCGTGGTTGATCAGCCGTTTCGTTGATTCAAATGCCGAGTTTATTTTTGTCCCCAGGAGCCAGGTGATGGAAGTGGCTGAAAGACAAGGCGCTATACCGTTTGACTCCCCTGGTGCAGAGCTAAATCACGAGGGCGACCTATGCACGTTTGACGTGATAATCAAAAAATTCGGTCTGACTGACAAGGCGCTGTTGAGGCTGGCAAAGGTCGTAAATGCGGCCGACACAAACAGACTCCAAAACGACCCGTTAGCGGCAGGGCTTGAGGCCATAGCGGTCGGTTTCGGACTCCGCTTCCCAAACGACAGCAAAAACCTCAACTATCAATTCGAGGTCTATGAC
The DNA here is from genome assembly GCA_002753395.1 of Nitrospirae bacterium MYbinv3. GTDB lineage: Bacteria > Nitrospirota > Thermodesulfovibrionia > Thermodesulfovibrionales > Magnetobacteriaceae > Magnetobacterium. The sequence continues at coordinate 17,935 of PEAB01000066.1, forward strand.
GCCTTGTACGCCTGGTGCAGACTCGATACTGCTGCTGGATAAATTGAGTCCAATAGCAAGGCTGATAGATTTTTTAGCGCTCAAGAGAAGCACTGCGGCTGTCCTTGTCATGGCCATACTGATAGGCATGGGCGAAAGGATGGCCGAGCGCTTCCTCCCCATATACTTAATGACGTTGGGTGGTGGGGCGTTGTCTATCGGATTTTTAAACGGCATACATAACCTGCTCTAAGCGCTGTATTCGTTCCCGGGGGGTACCTCTCAGACCGCATAGGCGTTAAGAAATCCCCTTTGGTCTTCAACATTATTGCAATGTGCAGTTTTTTAGTAGTCATAGTAATACCGGCCTGGCAGGATGTCTTAATAGGCGCCGTCTTTTTCATCTCATGGGAAGCAATATCCCTGCCGGCTACCATGAGTCTTATAGCAAAGTCGCTGCCGGCACATAAGCGAACGATGGGGGTTACCATGCGCTCACTCGTTCGCAGGGTACAATGGCCCTTGGCCCCTTACTTGGCGGAGCCAGCATCGCGCTATGGGGTTAGGTAAACGGCGTGCGTGCGGCCTTCGCCGGAACCCTTGTGTTGGCCTCCGTAGCATTAGTGCTACAGCAGGCGCTAATGGTGCATGAAAACAATTTCAACACCGATAAGCGCCTTTCAGTTTGGTATATTGACGAGCATTGAGATGTTAGCAGCCACGCTTATTTATTCACCCGTTGCCTATCTAGCCGATAGAAGCACAAAAAAGCCCTTTGTCGTTATGACGTTTATCTTTTTTTACACTGTTTCCTCTGACACTACTTTTCAACAAGTCCTTTGGCGTGCTCGTCTTTGCCTTTATCGTAAGGGGACTGAAGGAGTTTGGAGAGCCTACGAGGAAGGCCCTCATTATGGACCTTGCCCCTGAGCATCTAAAGGCTGCGATGTTTAGCCTGTACGATCTCACACGCGACGTGTTTGTCTCCCTTGCTGCCTTTGGCGGTGCGTTTCTGTGGCAAGCGCCCCCGGCCCTCAATTTCGTTGTGGCATTTTTGTTTGGTTTAACCGGCACTATAATCTTTGCACTAAGGAAGCAAAAATACTTATAGACACCTTTGTATGGGCGCATAAGAAAGTCGTGGGGTTTTTCAAAGAAGGGGAGGCTCTGCCCACTGTCGCAGGGATTCGCAACCCCTCCCCTCAGACCTAATGCTGTTGACTTAAGGATGTAAAGATGCAAAAAAAATAGAGAGGGCTTTGCCCTCCCTAGACCCTCCCACAAGGGGACTCGTCCCCTTGACCCCGTAAAT
>PEAB01000067.1 GCA_002753395.1 Nitrospirae bacterium MYbinv3
TGGCACTTGAAATAACAAGATGGATTTATGCTCGAAATTACCGTTCATATATCTCTCATAGCAAGAATAAACTCAAAACTAATCAAGACATTGTGTCGTTGTAGGGATAATTAACTTGACAGTAAATACAAATTAAGTTACAATTGAGCCTCTTGCAAAAGTACATGTTATGTAAAATATAGCAAGAAACTCATTTTATAAATAGTTGATATTAAACAATATTTTGGGGGCACGATAATTGCTTGATTTGAGTTTTGCAAGAGGCTCTCTACTTATATTTTACTCCACTCCTCATTTTTTTGATTACACTTCAGGTATAGAGATATTGACAAATATATGATTTCCTTGTTATAGTATGAGCTATGAGGGTTATAGCTCTTCTTTATGAATAAAAACTTAATATTTGGAGGATTTAATGGCTAAGAAAATGATGGGACCATTTGATGAACTGGTCGAGTTAGCTGCCAAATTTGTTGAAAAGCAAAAAGGCGTATGGGATCACACTGCATGGTTGGAGTTTTTGGCTGAAGTGAAAAAGATGGGGTTTGAGACAAACGAGGAAATGAAGGCCTACCTGGGAACTTTGCTTGAATCTATGAAGAAGTTCTACAGTGTGGCAACATCGACCGAGGGCATCACAAATGCGTTGATCGGCATCGCAGAAAACACTGTTGGATTTGTTAAGAAGACAAATGCCATGTGGGATCACAACGGCTGGCTGGAGTACATACAGGAGGTCAAGAAGAAAGGGGTTGCTTTAACAGATGAGACAGCCAAGTATCTTGGCAGCATCCTGGAATCAACCAAAGAGCTTTACGTGTTTCCACCTATAGCAACAAAACTTATGTCAAAGGTAGGACTCGGCAAACAGGCAGAGTAAGGAATAGCTTTATCTCTTATTTCAGCGACACAGAGGCAGCTCAATTTGGTTACAGGTGCTGTTGAGGTTTTGGCATAAGGGTAGAGGCGAAACAAGCATGAGGAGGTAGAGATTGTGCCCGTGAAAAAGAGGCGGTCCGTGGGAAAGAATTGGATTGTCGTTATATGTGTTTTTTTGATGGTGATGACTATTGAGGGTTGTGGCTTTGTCGGTGATGGCCCATTTGGTTGGGGTCTTACTTATAATAAGCTGCCTATAGCAAAGGGCTCTTCTTCTAATGTGAATAAAACTGGGCAAGCATGTATATACTCTTTTATGGGTGCAATCTCTATAGGCGATGGCAGCATTGAGGCAGCTATGAGGGCAGGCGGTATAACAAACGTATATACTATCGACTCGTACAATCTAAATTTCTTTGGCTTGTATACAAGGCAATGTACTATTGTTCTAGGGGGATAGACTGCCTTCGCCCAAGCTCCATACATAGTTAAATGGTATACTCTTAAAAAAATATGGTAAAATTTATTTTTATGGATTCAAGACATGGATTCACACTTTCGCAGGAATGACAGTAATAGGCCAAGTATGTCATTCCTGCGTAAGCAGGAATCCAGAAAGCTTAAAAACATAATTACCATGAAACATAAAGAAGATACGTTAAATGGATGAATAATTTGCTTTGTACACAAAGTTAGAGTATTGACATGTCCTAATAAGGTCTGGTAGATTAATAATCGTAAAATGTTAGTATTTATTTATAGTGTAGTAAAAGGCAGTTATTGTTTGAGGTGTTTTAATTCATAACATAGATGAATTAACGAACTACCACACTTCTCTCTTAGCGAAAGTCTCGGTATCTTTTAAGTGCGTTGTATAGTTGTGTTTATAACAACCAAGGAGATATCTTTTGCCAGCTAGGGTCATACTTAAAGTTACAGAGGGTAAGCTCACCGGGAAGGAGTATGTCTTTGGTGAACGGGCGATTTGTATTGTTGGTAGAGGGGTTGACTGCTTTCCAAGGCTGCCTGATGATGAAGAACATCGTACGATATCTCGTCATCACTGCCTGTTTGACATTAATCCCCCAGGCATAAGGGTCAGGGATTTTGGCAGCCTTAATGGCACCTATGTTAATGGTACCAAGATTGGACAGCGTGATAAGGGCAAGGTCATACTTGATAAATCAGATCAATATAATTTTCCTGAATACGATCTAAAGGACGGCGATGATATCAGGCTTGGCAGCACTGTTTTTAAGATAGTTATACAGAAGTTTGAGATATGTTCAGTTTGCTCAAAAGAGATACCTGAAGATAAGGTTGCAAGGAATCGTTTAGATTCTACTGCTTACGTTTGTGATGATTGCAAGAGGATCGATGAGCTTGTAAAAAAACCGTTGTTAAAACCAGCAGCTCCAATTCTATGTACCCAATGTGGCAAGGAGATACCAAAAGATAAGGCACATGGCAAGGGTGAGCTTCCTATATGCGATAACTGTGCATCTAAGTCAGAGGCATTGCCTAAATTGCCTGAGCCAGAGGAAGAATCTAAATCGATTTTACCGCAGGACATTAAGGAGCGGTTTTTAGAGATCAAAGGCTACACAATCATAAAAGAGCTTGGGAAGGGCGGTATGGGTGTAGTCTACCTGGCAAATAACAATATTACAGGGGAAAAGGTGGCCCTCAAGGTGATGCTTGCAGAGGTGGCTGTGAACGAGCAGTCAAGAGAGAGGTTTCTCAGAGAAGTTGAGTATACCAAGTATCTCAAGCATCCTAACGTAGTTCAAATGCTTGACTATGGTAGCTGGAAGGGTGTATTTTATTTCACATTAGAGTATTGTGATGGCGGCAGCGTAGATAAATGGATGCTTAAATTAGGGGGAAAGCTCTCGATTGAGGAGGCACTTTCGATCATCCTTCAAACCTTAGATGGTCTTGATTATGCTCACAACCTTGAGATACCTGAGGTTAAGTTGACTGACGGCCGTATCGTTACACTAAAAGGTCTTGTACACAGGGATATAAAGCCGTCTAACTTCTTTTTCTACGGAAGCGGTCAAAATCGCTTGTCAAAGATAGCAGACTTTGGTCTTAGCAAGGCATTTGATGCCGCCGGTTTAAGCGGCTACACAAGGACAGGGTCTTCAGCCGGTACACCTGTGTTTATGTCGCGGCAGCAGGTGATAAATTTCAAGTATTCTAAGCCGGAGGCTGATGTATGGTCTATGGCTGCTTCGTTATACTATCTCTTAACAGGAAGGTTTCCAAGGGATTTTCCAAAAGGCAAGGACCCTTGGTACATAGTGTTACAAAGCCGCCCGATTTCAATACTAAAACGGAATCCCGCAATTCCAAAGCGATTGGCTGATGTCATTGATCACGCATTGATAGATCAGCCAGAGATCACATTTAAAACAGCAATTGAATTAAAACGGGCGTTGGAGGGTGCGCTATGACGTGTACTATTAATTATGCTGGTATAACTGATAAAGGTCGAGTCCGTAAGAGAAATGAGGATAACTGGTCGGCTGATCCCCAAAAAGGAATTTATATAGTCTCAGACGGTATGGGTGGTCATGCGGCAGGGGATCTGGCCTCAAGACTTGTTGTTGAGATGCTGCCTCTATTACTCAGTAAAAAACTAAGGGATGTTACGGATTTTAGCTCTCCTAAGGCTACTGAACAGTTAAACCTGGCTCTCACTGAACTTAACGAACAAGTACGAGCAATAAGTAAGACCAAGCCAGGTCTAAACGGTATGGGTGCAACGGTGGTACTGGTGCTAGTGCGAGATATGACGGCGCTTATTGCCCATATGGGAGATAGCCGCGCATACCTGTTACGCGACGGTACGTTTAAGCAGCTGACAATGGATCATTCTGTCATACAGGTTCTTATTAACTCAGGGGAAATCAGTCCTGATGAGGTCTCTACACACCCCGCACGCGGCAAGATAACTCGCTGTATAGGCATGGCAGGTGAGGCATTGCCGGAGACTATGGTTCTTGACTTAAAACCAGGGGACAGGATACTTTTATGCTCCGACGGTCTTACTGGCATGATCACAGACAAGGTTATTATGGATTTTCTGATGGAGCGCAGTAATACTAAGTCTGTATGCCAGTCGCTCATTGATGCAGCTAATGCCGCCGGTGGGATGGATAATATCACCGTCTTGCTGATAGATTGCCAGGGCAATGAAACCACCACGGATGAGGTTCTTGCCATATCTGAAACTGAGGAGTTGGGCAGAGGAAAGGGTGATGTCAGAGATATGATAGCGCCTGTTGGGTTTGTTATTAATCTTGATAAGCAGCCCTCTGACTTTTTTTTACCTATCAGTTATCCTTCTTTCTCCGTAGGGAGGGGGGCCAACAACCACCTGTCACTAAAAAACGACAGAACCGTATCGCGTCAACATTGCATAATATCCGTTGATGGCGATAACCTGCAAATACAGGATCTTGGCAGCCGTAATGGCACTTATTTAAACGGTCGCAGGATTAAGGGCATCGTCGAGCTGCCAATACCGTCGTGGTTGTCTATGGGACGTACGCGTATTGGGGTGATACCGGCTGGCGCTGACTTTCAGCAGGAGTCCTTGATAGACGAGGCATATACGACAGAGGGCAGCATTCTAATCCCACCAAGTGAGTTCTTTGAGGAAAGGACGGAGGCTCTATTGGTCGTAGACATTGTGGGATCAACCCGTCTGGTGAAGCTCGGTGAGACGCAGCTGGTTAAAGTAGTCTCTGCTCTAGGGCAGATGCTTGACAAGGCGTTGCAAAATGAAAAACAACCTTTTCTTAAATGTACCGGTGATGGCTTTTTTGCAACCTTTGGTACGTCAGAGGAGGCACTCAAAACGGCGACAAGACTCTCAGGAGGCCTTGCCCGACACATCAAGTTCCCCGTTCAGATATCCGTTGCCCTACACTGGGGTTCAGTTCGTTTAACGCAGGAGGGAGAACGTACTGGTAGAAATGCTCATGCCGTGTTTTCGCTTGAAGACCTCCGTCACAGGGAAAAAAACATCAACGCACTGTTGACCGCACAGAACAAGCGGGAGATAATACTAATGACAGGTGCATTTTGGGATTTGTTAGAACTCTCTACGCGTGCAAAAGCCATTGCCGTTGGAAAGTATAACTTAAAAGGCCTGGACAAAGAGGAAAAAATATTCTTCTGGCCAACTACATGAGTTAGAGAATCTAATCCTCATGTATATTATTGATATCTATCTTATAACCATTCTTTAAGATTCCACCTATGATATTTCTAGCCTCAACAATAGATCTATTAACCTTGGAAGGATAATCATTAACGTTGTTTAAATCATAATGAAAATTGAAATCAATGTCTACCCTGTCTTGTTTAATGGTTATAGAGAGATTTAATATATTATTGTCTACAATGAATCTTCTGTTAATAGTTTGAGTTGTAATTAGATAGCCCATAGTATTAAAAAATGTTGTATCCTTAAAATCATATTTGTAGGGCAATTGGGAGATCGATATATTTTCAAATCCAAAATTAAATCCAATAGCCGTAACAGGTGTATGTACAAGTAGATCAAGTATCTTAAATGCAGCCTTTTCCATCCGTAGCAATGTATCTTCATCATGTTTTAAGGCCACAAGCGTGATTCGATTTGATTCAGGTATGATCATAAAACCTTGTCCTATAGATTTGAATCTGAATGGCATACCATAACCTATGGCAACCTCTACTTGAATGTCGACATCAAAAAACACGTTCTCTATTAACCACTCAGGTGTGAATGTCGCAGGGTTCCATATACCTACAATTACCATTGTCCAACTGTCAGGTTTTATTTTCATACAAGCCCATGATTAAAGATATCTTCAATGTATGTTAAAATTAATGTCTATTTCTAATACTGGCATAAGTGGCTGCTCCATCTTGACTGCCGTACTTTGTTACGCATTTATATTACCATGCTTTATTGGTATGGTCAAGGGGACTATTGCTAATTTTGTCTCGACTGCCCATAATATATTCGGTTATGCAAAGGTTTATAAAGAGACTTATCAGTGTGGGCAGGGATGCTATAAAGCTCGTGTACTTTTTTTTTCTGCGTTCAATAGCGGCCGCCTTTCCTTTCAACTGGTCTTATAGTATCGCAAAGATCATAGGGAGTACGGCTTTTCTATTGGCCAGGAAAAAGCGTCTTATGATCCAAATGGAGGTTGAGCGGTTATTTCCAGAGTCAACAAAGGCACAGACTGACTCGATAGTAAAACGCACGCTGCAGAACTTCTTTCAGACCGAGATGGAGGTGTTCTTTTACCCCAGGCTAACCAGGCATAACATAAGTGGTCTTGTTCAGTGCGTTGGTGAGCAGAACCTTGAGGAAGGGCTCAAGAGCGGCCGGGGCACAATGCTTCTGTTTGCCCATTTTGGGGCCAACCAGATGGTCATGCCGGCTGTTGGATACAGGGGGTATCGGATGTGCCAGATGAGTGCCCCGGCAACTGTGTGGATAGAACGGCTGCCAGAGATGAAAAACACCTTTGTGGAAAGGATGATGCTCAAATACAAATGGAAAAACGAACAGTCCCTCCCAGTCAAACATATAAATATCTTTGGTCCATTGAGGGAGGCATTTATGTGCCTCAAGCGAAACGAGTTCTTAGGCATCGCAATAGATGGCGGAGGAGGCAAGGACAGGGTGGAGGTTGACTTTTTGGGTCGGAAGGCCAACTTTCCAACCGGTGCAATAGATCTAGCCCTGAGAACCAAATGCTGCGTCTTGCCAACGTTTATGATGCGAAATAAGGATGCAACCAACACGTTGATAATATCCCCCCCCATGTCGTACAGGGTCAGTTCCGACAAAGAGGCAGACCTGCGATACGCTACGCAGTTGTTTGTAAACCAACTGGAACAGTACGTATTAAAACGCCCGTGTCACTACATGTATTTTCTTGCCTGGCGCTCCTTTATGGTTACAAAGGGCGACTTATCATTTCTGCAATAAAGGTAATCTGAGGAGGTAAATGCCTGCCCATAATTAATTAAATGCCTATTGAGTTAGCTCCGGTCGAATAAAAATCAGGGCAATAGACGTATGCTCTTGCCACACTATCGACCAAGTAAGTTTGTATTTGGGATAAACTTACTACATTTTAGGGTACTACTTTAGCCTACCGGAGTAAACTACATAGGCAATATTAATTATATACAAGAAAAGGGAAAAAGTGGATAGGGGTGCATAAGAAACTTATGGGTCGTCCTGTCATTGCCGTGCTCGACACGGCAATCCACAAGCTAATAGATTCCTGCTTTCGCAGGAATGACATATTTCCCCACGACTTTCTTATGCACCCGTGGATAGATTCCTGCTTTCGCACATACGCTGTAACTTAAACATCAAGATGCTATTGAATACGCCACATTTAGAGATAAGCCACCGTTTTCATTTTCTGTTATTTCATAAGCCATAGTCTTTCTATTAATATCGTGAAATTCGTTTAACTTTCTGCTGATCATAGATGTAAACATTTCGACAGCTTCATGCTTAGGGCTTTTATCTGCATTAACCAATTTCTCTACCGCCTTTGCTCGTTCATCATCTGACAAAAGGCTAACATTCCAACAAAATATTGCTATCTCTAAGACTTGCTTTTGCTGTTCGATTGTCTCAACTTCGTATAACAATGGTTTGGCGTATTCTTTAATCACTTCTGACATCTTCTTTTGTCTATGAGGGAGTTCTGCATCATTAGCATATAGCTTAGCAGACATCCCTCCGTGTTTCTTTTTTATCTTTTTAGTCATTTATCGCTCCTTTATAACTTTCAAGCAAGCCCTAGAGTTTCCTCTTTCTTAAGCGCAGGGGATGGTTTACCGATCAAGTAGCCCTGGGCGTAGTTGACTCCGTACTGTTTGAGCAGGTTCATGGTCTCAATATCCTCAACGAATTCAGCAACAGTAATTACACCCATACCACTTGCCATATCCGTAATAGCCTTTACGATAAGCTGATTATCAGACCTGTTTAACAAGTTAGTAACAAATGAGCCGTCTATCTTAATGTAATCTACTTCCATGTCCTTTAGATATTTAAAGGACGTAAAGCCAACTCCAAAGTCATCAAGAGAGATACGGCACCCAATGGACTTTAGAGTCTTGATAGACTTAATCGCCTTGGAAAGGTCGCCAATGGCTGCTGTCTCGGTGATCTCAAAGATAAGACGATTTGGTTGTGCCCCTGTCTCCAATATCTTTTGTTCTATAAACTGTAGTATCTGTTGATCACCTAAGTCCTTGCCGGATAGATTCATGCTGAAGGATAGATGTGGTTTAGTCTTAGCAATTAGTGCCTGAGTCATAAGGGTCTTTCCTATTATTATCCTATCAATGAAGGTTATAAGCCCGTACTTCTCCGCCGTGTATAAGAACGATATAGGACTTTGAAACGTTGTCTCGTCAATCTGGAGTCTGGCAAGGGCCTCGTAATGGGTTATCGTGTTTGTCTTAAGATCGAGTATGGGTTGAAACCAAGGCACAAAGCGGTTCTCTTCGATTGCAAATGTGATCTGTTCTTTTTCTCTAAGACGTAACTTAATATCTTCTAGGTATTGGTCTTCATGAGTGTAGAGGTGAGATCGGTTTTGGCCAAGCTCCTTGGCACGATAGATGGCCGCATCAGCACGAGTTACAAGCTCCTTAGTGGAAGCCCCCTGGTCAGGATACATGACAATCCCAATGCTAGCCGAGGTACGTATAAGATACTCTGAATAGCGCATAGTCTCTATCTTCTTCCTGATATCCTCTGCATCGTTTAACGCTTCGTTAACGTTTCTTGCCGGCTTAAAGACACCAAACTCGTCACCTCCTATACGGCCAACGACGCTCTTGTTGTCAGAGCCATAAGCAGAGTCCTGTTCGTTGACAGTGTTAGTAATTAATGTGGCTATGTTAAAAAGAAACTCATCTGCTACGATGTATCCATATGTATCATTGATGAGTTTAAAGCCGTCAAGGTTAATCACTAATAGGGCGCCGATTGATTCCTTTCTGGTTGTATGACTAATCCATTCGTCTATAAGCTCCGTGAACCGGCTGCGGTTTAAGAGCTTTGTTGTTCTATCATAGGAGTATATATACTCTATGGTCTCTTTTGCCTGCATCTTTTCTGTGATATCTTCTTGTATTGCCAGGTAATTAGTGATTTCGCCGCCGTCATTTCTGATAGCCGATACGAGACCGTTGATCCAGAAGAACTCCCCATTTTTCTTCTTGTTTTTAAAGATACCACGCCAGGTCTTTCCGGCAGAGATCATGTCCCACAGCCCCTTATATTGCTCCTGCGTTGTTTGCCCTGATGATAACATATGGGGAGTTGTGCCAATAACCTCAGCCTTTGTATAACCTGTTACCTGTTCAAAGGTCTTGTTGACGTATTGTATGTTGGCTTTGGCATCAGTTATATATACGATATTACTGCTTTCATCTATGGCTGCGTAGAGTTTCTTGATCTCGCCCTCGGCAGCCTTCAGCTTTGTTATGTCAAGGAGTGAGACAACGACACCGCCATTTTTACTGTCTATCGGGACTGCTTGAAGAAGAAACCAGGTGTTATCAGTGCATGGGTATTCCAGATCGAACTGACATGTCTGACCATCCAATACGGATTGGATCCCCTTAAAGGCAGCTACACTGTGTAGCGTGAAGGCCTCTTCACTTTTACGGCACGCATCAATATAATTAACGCCTGTATTGACATTCAACAGACATGTGTTATTGTTCTTTGAAGCATAATCTCGCCAGCCTCGATTTACGTTGATAACTAGTCCGTTATGGCTTAACACAGCGATGTTTGCTGGCAGACAATCCAGCACAGCCCTCGATAATTCCTTGTTTTCCATCAAGGCTTTATCTATCAGTTCCTTCTCACTTATATCCTGCCCAAAGAGAAAGAAGTCATCTATACCCTCAAACGATTGTAACGTAAATGAGTATGTGTGTCTTCCTATGACGGCCTCTATAGGCATAGAAACATTGCCTGTAATGGTATCAGTGATTAGCTTTTTGAATTCCTCAGAGATAGGTCTACCTATATTCTTCTGCCACTGACGTAATAAGGGCTGACTAGCCTTATTTGCATAAGCGATAATGCCGTCAGCGCTAAGTCTTAACACAGGGTTTGGATTTTCTTCTGGAAATATTGACAGCTTAAAGTGTTCTTTTCCAGGCGATAGATTGGAGTTAGACAGAGCCTGTAAAGCAGACATATCATCGGCTGCTTTGACATAGGTCTCTACCCTATTTCTGCCTTCGTGCTTTGCCTTATAAAGAGCCTTGTCTGCAGAAGCGATTAACTCCTCCATTGTGATGTTGTGTGATGGTATTAAGTCCGCTACCCCAACGCTGACAGTAACATGATTTGCCGTCTTTGAGCTAACATGTGGTATTCCAAGCTGTTCAACTTCACTACGCATCAACTCGCCAACTCTAACAGCGCCATCAATGCTTGTCTCTGGCAGGAGTACGACAAATTCCTCACCCCCGTATCGAGCTACAACATCGGATGGGCGTTTAAGAGCCTCCTGCAAGACTTTTGCAACACTTCTAATGCACTCATCCCCTGCCTTGTGACCGTAGGTATCGTTATAACCTTTAAAAAAATCTATATCTATCATAAGCGCCGATAGCGGAGATACACTTCTGATGGCACGTTTCCATTCCATCTCTAAGATTTGCTCAAATGTACGGCGGTTTGCAATGTTTGTTAGGAAGTCAATGGAACTCAATTGGTTTAACAACTTGTTTTTTTCTGTTAATTGCTTGTTTAATTCTATTAATTCCTTTTCACGAGCCTTTCGATTGTCAAACTCAGTTTTCAATTTCAATACCGTTTTAATCCTTGCAAGAAGCTCGGTTTTGTTGACCGGTTTGGTGACGTAATCCACAGCGCCAGCATTAAAAGCTGCCTGTAAACTTGACACCTCAGTTAGAGCAGAGACCATAATTACTGGAATGTCTTTCAGGTGTTCGTTGGACTTGAGCTTAGCACACGCCGCTATGCCATCAAGCTCAGGCATCATTATATCCATGAGTATTAGCTCTACATCAGGGGCTGCATGTGTGTGGCAGCCATCCTCCAGCCCTATGAACTGAAATGCCTGTTGAGCAGATTCTGCAAGTATAATGTCATTATATCCAGCGCTTTTTAAAAAAACCTTCAGAAGATTTAATATATCTGGTGAATCATCAACAATCAGTATGCTCATCAGTTTCTCCCTATAATTAATGTCATACGTTTCTGATTTAAGTTTAAGAGGACATGGTTTAATCAGGCTTTTTTTGTTCTTTGTTTAGCTAATCTGTTAATTTCGTTTTCAACGCTCTCAGGGGTTAGGTGACCGTAGCCAGCACAACCCAATATAAACAATAGTTTTTCAAAATCTTTTGCATCCCATGCAGGCTTCCCCCTCCTGGCAAGACTTCCAGGCAGGTATGGAGTGTGGTTAGTCAAAAACATCTCTATATACACGTTGGCTGCTGGCATCCACTCATAATATGGTTTTGTATTTAGCTCCCAGTCTAACATCCATAGTTTTATACTGCCATCTTCACTGGCTGACAGAGCCACTTGGCCATCCATGCTCATACATACAGATTGGATACCGTGCATATGGCCCTTAAACACCCGTATACACTGTCCTGATCTAACGTCCCAAAGTCTTATCGTATTGTCCTGACTACCGGAGAGGACGTAAGAACTATCAAAGCTCATATATACTGAGGTAACAGGTGCGGTGTGTCCATCCAGTATATGTATAGACCTCCCTGTGGCGATATCCCAGACCCTGAGCATCTTGTCATCGCTGCCTGAAACGGCTAGTCGTCCATCAGGACTCAATGAGACTGATGTAACAGAACTATCGTGTCCATCACATGTGTTTAAAAGACCAAGGAAATCCACTGTTGTCATCTCCCACTGTTTTACCAGGTTATCAGAGCTGCCAGATACGGCAAACCTGCCATCCATGCTTAGGCTTACAGAAAGAACTGCCTCCGAGTGTCCTTCCAATGTTCTAAGACACTTACCTGTGTCTAGATCCCACAACTTTACAGTTTTGTCATCACTGCTGGATATAATCAATCTTCTATCGTAGCTGATACACACACCCCTGACCGGACCTTTGTGTCCTCTAAAGACGCGTATCTCGCGTCCCCGCGATGTATCCCACAACCTGACTGTAGAGTCAAGACTGCCAGAGATAGCAACCTCGCCATCTAGACTTATCGTTGCCGATGTCACAGCTAAAGCATGTCCCTTAAAGGTACGTAAACAGAATCCTTTTTCTATATCCCATAGTTTCAAAGTCTTGTCTGAACCGGCAGATAAGACATACTTGTTCTTAGCATCTATAGATATTGAGTTTACAGCGCCTTCATGTTCCCTAAGCGTAAGGCCCTCCCATGCCCCATTTAGACCAATGCGCGGTAAACTGGTATAAAGCCCTTTCCATATCTCCATAGCCTCAGCAGCGCGGCTGTAACCCTTCTGTTGTCGAGCCTTGCGCACATGAACTGCCGTGTTAACGAAATCACCAGCGCTCAGAGCATCTTTAGCGCTGGTCAGCTCCTTTGTATATGCCATCATGGCAGATAACGCAGTTTCGCTCCTAAGCACCTGTGATAGGATCATCGGGGCATGGTAGGGCTGCTCACCGCTATCAACCTGCCAGATGTTTACAGTGCCATCATAACTGCCAGATATGGCTATCTTACCATCCATACTCATATAAACGGAGGATACCCCCTCGCTATGTGCCTCAAAGGTTCGTAAACATCTCCCTGTTGAAACATCCCACTGTTTTATAGTCTTATCGATGCTGCCAGAAATGGCAATCCTCCCCCCCCAGCTTAAGACCACCGACATGACAACGTCAACATGTCCAGTAAAGGTGTTAAGGCAGCGTTTAGAGGGTATGTCCCAGAAGCGTAACGTCCTGTCCGTACTGCCTGATAGCATACTCTCCCCATCCTGACTGAATGATATGGAGTTGACTGTACCGGTATGTCCTCTAAAGGTGTGAATGCACTTAAGGGTGTTGACTTCCCAGAGTTTAATGGTGCTGTCTTTGCCGCTTGAAAACACGTGTCGCTCGTTGATACCGCTGTGAACTGAATACACCCCGCCTTTGTGCCCCACAAAGGAACGCAAGTAATGTCCTGTAGCCAGGTCCCACAGTTTGACTGTATCGTCCTCACTGCCTGATAGTGGATTTTTCGCATCATTATCTATATGAACACTCAGCACCCTGCTGTTATGCCCCTTCAACGTATGAAGGCAGTATCCTGTAGAGACGTCCCACAATCTTACGGTTTTATCAGCTCCTCCTGATATGGCAAAACGGGTATCTGGTGTAAGGTAGACTGAGGTTACAGCACCGGTATGTCCATAAAAAGTAAGCAGACACAACCCCGTCTCTGTATCCCAGAGCTTGATGGTTGAATCGTGGCTGCCTGAGAGGCCATAACGACCATCCATGCTCAAACACACCGAACTGACTGGGCCGTCATGTTCTGTTAATGTATTTAACAGACGCTTTGATTTATACATGCGTGTCTGAGCCTCAACAGATACTGCCCTGACCTCGTCTCTTTGCAGATAACTCTCCTCGATGTTTGATAGCACACGTATAGCGGAGTTACAGTCGTCTCGTTCGAGGTGCGCCTGGGCAAGCAGATAACTGCCTCTCCAATCATCTCTATGAGACCTCTGCACCTCTTCCATTTCCTTTATAAGCTGATCATCAGAGAGTTTCGCAGTTCGCCATAAGAATAAACCAAGGTTATACGTAGACTCAGGATGATGTGGTTCAAGTTTTACGGCCTCTCTCCATAGCCGTTCTGCCTCGGCCTCCCTGCCGAGGTCAAGTAATGATACTGCTCTGTTGTTAAGACTATCAGCCGTAGCTCTACTGATTATAGGAGTTGTACGTGGATAGTCAGTACCAGTTATTTCTTTATATATATACTTTAGTGTATTTGCTATCTCGGCCATACTCTCTGGTCTGGCAATCTGGTCTTCCTGAAAGCATCTGCGCAGTAATTTAGCAATCTGAGGTGGCATTAATGGTATGTGTTCCTTGAGCTTACCTTCCTTTAGATACCACTCAAGGACTTCACCAGCGATTGTCCCAGATGGCCACGTTACCTCACCAACAAACATCGTCAGAATTGAAACAGCCCATGACCATATATCGGTTTTTATCGTCATGCGGTCGCCATTGGCCTGTTCAGGTGAGCAATAGGCTGGGGTCATGCCCCCTGTACTTACAATGGAACTCAAGGTAAAATTAGCATCTATGCCATCTTCAAGGCTATACCCCTTTACCATGGCCTTGGCAAGCCCGAAGTCTGTTACCTTTGCAATACCTTCCAACGTCATCATAAGGTTTGCGGGTTTAACGTCTTGATGCACAAGACCCTTATCATGTGCATACTGAAGACCCCAGGCAAACTGAATGGCTATATCGATCATAACATCCAATCCTGTTAGTCTACCCTCTGCAATCCAGTCATTCAGGCTGCCCCCTTCAATGTACTCCGCAAAGACACGTGGTACGTTATCAAGTTCACGCACGTAGTAGCAGCTCACGATGTTAGGGTGTAGACCGAGATTGACCCACGTCTCTGCCTCTAACTGAAAGTTACTGGCACCTCCTGCCTTTTCAAGTTCGGTGAGCTTTGGGCTTTTCACTGCCAAGTCAACATTCCATCCAAGATGATGCACCTTGTACACCGTCCCCATGCCCCCCTCACCTAATATCCCTGTTATCTCGTAGAGGTCCATTATAACGCTGCCTACAGCCCATTGGCCTGGCATCCTCTTTCCGGTTGACTCGCCTATAGCGCTAGTAACAGTGTCCGCATTTTTTCGCTTTATTAAAAAAGTATTGCTGCACTTTTTACAGCGAGCGGTCTTGCCCTCATGTCTTAATGAGACATTATACCTGGCACCACAGTGAGTGCACTCTGTCAATAAAGTCAGTTCCATAATACTTCGCTTACCAGCCTTTTATTTTATATTATTTGTTCAATAATATGGAACTTCTATTTTACATGGCAGGGCAATCGCATTTGGAAACGAGATGGGTATCTCAGTCCTTGTATTGAGATATGACTGAAGGCAATACCCTCCACGCTCCCCTCCCATCAAGGGAGGGGAATTGAATATCACTACTTCTACAGGACTACCAGTCTTTCAATACTATGTCGTATTTCTGATGCAATCATCCCCCCTACGTCTCTGAATGTCCAGAAACTCCATTAAATGCTACTACTACCAATTAAACCTAACGCTCTTTGTAAATAAAGTATGCAGCAGCGGGATCTCTAAGAAAAACAAGACCATAACATACAAGGCTAACAGGACAACAAAGGAGATAAAACCAACCTGAGTGAAAAGCCTCTCCGGTCGCTGAGCCGGGGAGTCATGTTGCAGGCCAATCTTTAAGTACCAGGTAAACAGGACAGCAAACAGGGGAAAGCTCGTTATGAACTCTATGCGGTATTTAATCAGAAATATACCAAGAAACAGCGATGATGTTATGGCATAAAAGAAACTCGACAACAATAATCTTTCAGCCGTATATCGTTTAAAGGATCGTCTGTACAAACCAGCCAGCTCATGATTGTTGATAAACCTGAATTCAGAAAACCTCTTTACCGCCATAAGAAAGGCGCCGCCAAACCAATAACATAACAGGGCGCTGCCTGGTGGCAGATACGTGTTTATAATAATCCCCCACCCTAAAATCAGACGGATGGGATTATTGATGGACTCTGTCAGCACGTCTATGTAGATATGATCTTTAGCCCTAAGGGGGGGGATGTTGTATATAGCCCCCATTATAAGCAAAAAGATTGCTGTAGCAGTAAACAGCTTTCCTACATATATAGCCAGGGGCAACCCCATAGCTATTAAGAGTATATACTCTACCACTACAAACTTCAAGGTAACCAGACCAAGTGCAGCCGGTCTGTTCTTCTTGGTAGGATGATGTCTATCAAAATCTGCGTCTATATACTCGTTTATAACGTAATTAGCTGAGGCCACAAGACAGGCGCTTATAAAACCTATAACAGCCTTGATCAGAAAGTCGGACGGCCTGACGTTTGCCATCAGTATCGCTATGGCAATACCTGGGAGCATAAAGACGTTTTTAAACCAGTGATCTGGTCTGGCGATCTGGATGTAGGGACGGAGGCTCAAGATTTTTTCTTAAACACGACAAGCATGGAATCAAATAGATTAAAGCCAATCGTGAGTCTGTTTAAGATCTCAGGCGGGGTGACCCTCAATAGTGATGGCAAATACACATTTAAGCGGGATATAAGATATGCGGCGCTTAGGTACCAGCGTGGTCTGCTAAAAGAGATTGGTGTAAGTCCTGCCTTATCTAAGGCCATCAATATCGTCTTTCGGGTAAAGTAACCAACATGTGCTACCCTGTAATGCCACCACCTTGTCCCTGTCAGTTTGGCGGCTAAAGAGTTCACATCAGGGGTTACCAAAAACCCAACTGACTCCTCAGACATAACGTCAGCAACGTGCGATAACACCTCCACAGGGTTTGATACATGCTCGATAACGTCTACCACCGTAACAACATCAAACGTTGCTCTACGCAACGATCCAAGCCCAGCAAGCGGCAGCACCCCACACATCACGTTTAATCCCTTTTCAACCGCTCGCTCACACAACCAGCTCGATGGTTCTATCCCTACGGCCTCAAACCCATACCTTTGTGCCTGCTCTACAAGATACCCTGTGCCGGCTCCCACATCCAAGAGCGTGCCTGATTTCTTGTAACGAGTCACTGTCTTTAGTAGTCTGTCAGCCTGATGCAGTCTGTGTTGACCACTGCCATCGTATTCCTCATCCTTGAGTCTATGATAGTATTGAAGGACGTCTTTAAGCTGCGCACACTGCAGAAAGCCACACCCCTGACAACGATATATGGCAGATGTGGTTCCGTAGTTTGGGTCCGTTATGGCGAAGTTCTCCTCTGTTAGCGGCCGCCTTATCGTTGAAGGACGTACCAATATGAGCTCCTTAGATGCGCATACCCAACAGGTTTTTATGTCGTCCCCCTCTATTGTCGCCATATTATTCATATAAACTCCTCCATCCTAAGTCTTCTTAGCAGTTATAACAAAGCTCTTGAAGATGACAGACCAGCACCATGAGATAGAGGCGATCTGCATACCGTTGAGTTTTAGCATATCTACTACTTCGGCTGATGTCCTTGGTCTGACAAGCTGTTTGTTTAAAACAAGGTCGTGGAGCCTGGCAGTGGCATTGCTGAAGAGGTTCGCCCCTTCAATATCCGCTAATATAAGTACGGCGCCACTAGACATGCACCTAGCCAACCTTGATATAAAGGCGTCCTGGATGGGACTGGCCACGTGGTGCAGTACATCCACCATCGTTACCACATCGTAGCTGCTTAAATCTTGAGGAGGTAGCATCTCTGTGCGGTGCATTAACTTTAGTTGAAGAAGCTCACCTTTAAAACTCTGCGATGCCTCGATAGCCTCTCTTGATAGGTCATAACCGTGCGCTAGCTCCACATGTCGCAGCTTTATGGCGAGATACAAGAGTGCCCCGGTGCCGCATCCAATGTCAAACAGTCTGGCCCCTTCTGATATAGAGTCTAATACGAGGTGAAAGGCACCAATAATATGACGGTTGGCCACTTTAGTACGGTATATCAATGGCATAGCCCTGGAGTATTCATCGAGTAATGGCGCTAGTTGTTTTCTCTTAATCGGGGGATTGGTCATCTGTATGGCTATGTGCTCATTATAGCTTTTTTAGTGCAATAAACATCCTGGCGTTTAACCATCCAAGAAATCTCTCGGTGTTTTTATGGTTGATGATATCTGATATTGTCAGAGAGAGTCTTTTTTGTGGACCTATGAGCATACCATTGTATTTTATCTTTTCAATCGTAAAGTAAGGTGCAAAGAGCCGCTTATACAGTCCTTTTGTCCCCAGTCTCAGCAGGCCATGCTCATTGGGGTCAAAGACACACATTATGTAGACGAGCGGGTTGAGTTTGTTTGGCTCAAACACTATGACCCTGCCCTCCGGTTTAAGCACCCTATGGACTTCCTTTAAGGATCCCTGGATGTCTTCCATATGGTGAATAACGTCGAGCATGACCACTACATCAAAGCTGCAATCGTCAAAGGGCAAGTTGTTGCTACTCTCTTGAGAGATGTCTGTGTTGTTAAGCCCAAACTTGGCTGCTAAATCCCTACTCTTTTGAACAAACGACGGTGTTATGTCTATCCCAACAAGTCTTGTACACAGCCCTGAAAGTATGGGGAGAAAACCACCGCTGCCACATCCAATGTCCAATACGATGTCTGCCGGTTTGATGTACTCAGCGACTATAGGGGTAAAATACTTCTTGACTGAGCTTTTTGCGCTGATCAACTCGCCGTCAAATCGCGTGCTTGCTCCCCATAAACCCCGCTTTATGCGTCCGGCTATAAGGTCATCATAGAACTTGGCTGTTTTCTCACTCGAAGGCGGTTTAAACATTGTTGGTATAATCAAGGTATTATTTTACAGCATCATCCGGATTAAATCAAGAGTGCGATTACAATAGCAGTAATTCTCATTGAAGAGTGGAGATATATCTTTGTGGGGTTCAATTGGCAAAGGGGTGACTGTATGGATTGAGAGCAAGAGAAAACTACGCAGCATTCTCCCTAAAAATATGTCTGAGCTTTACAGTTTCAATCTAAAATAAAGAAGAGATCAGCAAAAATAGCGATACAATGACGCAATCCTCCCACCCTGTCTTTGAAGCAGGTAAAAAAAGAGCTATTA
>PEAB01000068.1 GCA_002753395.1 Nitrospirae bacterium MYbinv3
GACCAACGGGAGCAGTAGTGCAATCTAAGCCTTGCCATTTATAGGCTTTCCCCCGAAAACAGTAGAGATTAAAGGGAACACGACAAGACTTAGCATTTCCCCTTCCCTACTGTCCATAGGTGGGGTTGCTAATCTTACCCACTCAAAGTTGGCAAGAGCCAATTAAATAAAAGGCTGTTTGTATTGCTCAAGAGGAAAAACATGGAGTGAAAAACGTGAGGTGTTTCATATAAAACTTATGGGTTGTCTTGTCATTGTCGTACAAGATAGGCATCGCATTTAAAAACTTGACGCATTGTTCGTTGACTTAGGGATTGTCTAAACAAGGATTATTAAACGTATGGAAGGATTTGTAGGATATATATTCATAGCCTTGGTACATTTTATTCGTTTTATTACATAAATCTTGTCAATCCCTTAATCCGTTAAATCATGGTTCAGACAGTTTCTTCAAATGCGATTGCCCTGCCCTTTTGTATTGAAATTCAGCAATGAAATAAGATATACTAAAAAAACTAATACTAAACTTATTTAGGAGGAATAGAATAATGATAGTTGATGGTATCAACGTGAAGTGTTTTGTGTGTGGAGCAGAGGACAAGGAAAGGGTATACATGAAATGTTACCATGAAGGTAAGGAAAACTCGGTTTGTGTGCACTGTCTACCCATACTGATACACGGGGCACACTAAAAGATACAAAATAAGCAAAAGACAACGGAGAGCATATGGAGATTAAGATTACCTTTCCAGGGGGCAAGCGAGTAAACGCCGAAATCGATGGCATGACGATACCGACAGACCAGTCGGTTAAAAGTGGCGGGGATGGCAGTGCG
Source organism: Nitrospirae bacterium MYbinv3 (assembly GCA_002753395.1). Lineage (GTDB taxonomy): Bacteria > Nitrospirota > Thermodesulfovibrionia > Thermodesulfovibrionales > Magnetobacteriaceae > Magnetobacterium. The sequence goes on from PEAB01000068.1 coordinate 836, forward strand.
CCTGAGCCGTTTAAGTACTTTCTGGCCTCAATTGGGACATGTGCTGGGATTTACGTATTGAGTTTCTGCCAGAAGAATAATATCCCAACAGAGGGTCTTACCCTTACGCAGCGTCTTGAGTATGCCTTAGACTCTGGCGGAAAGACTTATCTGAGCAAGATCGGCATAGATATAAACGTGCCAAGTAGTTTTCCAGAGAAATACCATGAAGCTATAATCAGGGTCGCCGACCAGTGTGCGGTGAAAAAGGCGATTCTGTCGCCACCTGAGTTTGCCGTAAGGACAGTGGTAAGTGATTAATGTTTCTCTACAGGTAAGGAGGGGGTAGCCGATGGGAGTAATAGATGCAATAGGACAGACTCCTATTGTGAGTCTTAGCAGTTTAGATATAAGCCCTAAGGTGAAGGTCCTTGTAAAACTTGAGGGAAATAACCCTGGTGGTTCTGTAAAGGACAGGATTGCCTGGTACATGATCAAAGACGCCGAGAGATCGCAAAAACTAAAGAGTCACCATGTGATACTCGAACCCACAAGCGGTAATACCGGTATAGGGCTTGCCATGATAGGGGCAGCCCTCGGTTATAAGGTAAAGCTCGTGATGCCAGAGTGCGTAAGCCTCGAGCGCAGGATGACGCTTACAGCGTATGGGGCTGAGCTTATACTAAGTCCCGGAGATGAGGGCACAGACGGGGCTATCAGGCTCGCGCACAAGATATACGACACCAGCAGGGAAGAGTACTTTATGCCCGACCAGTTCAACAATCCGGCAAACATCAGAAGTCACTACGAGACCACCGGTAAGGAGATCTATGAGCAGACAAAGGGGGGGGTCAGCGTCTTCATAGCCGGCATGGGTACAACAGGCACACTGATGGGGGTTAGCAAGAGACTTAAAGAGTATGACTCCTCTATCCAGATAATCGGCGTGGAGCCGGTCCTTGGACATAAGATTCAGGGCCTTAAGAACATGACAGAGTCCATAGTGCCAGGTATCTACGACCCCTCCAGGCTGGATGACCTGAGAAACGTAAAAGACGATGACGCCTACAACACCGCCAGGTGGTTGACCACGAGGGAAGGGCTTTTTGTGGGAATGAGCAGCGGCGCCGCCCTGTACATTGCAGTTAAGAAGGCTCAAGAGATGAGGGACGGCGTCATAGTCGTAATACTCCCCGACAGAGGAGACAGGTACCTGAGTACCACCCTGTTCAAATCCATATGCGCCAAATGTCCCCCATAAACCATAACCACCCTCCCCTAACCCCTCCCATCAAGGGAGGGGGATTGAATATCACTACCTCTGCAGGACTACCCATCTTTTTATTTCTACTATGCTTTTGCATTTTTTTGTAAACCAGCATTTTATGTAGCTCTTGAAAATAGATTCCCGCTTTCGCGGGAATGACAGGAAATGGTGTATTTAGCCCCTCTATGCCTGCCACTGACCTGAGCAGGAATCTAGAAAGTGCAAAACTATCAGTTTTGTCCTTTACCTATTGCGTATTTATACATTGCCTCTGTGAGGACGGCTTTTTTGATTGGTTTTGTGAGATGACCGTTGCAGCCGGCTTCACGGCTCTTTTGCTCGTGCTCAACCAGGGCATGGGCGGTCAAGGCCAGGATGGGCGTTGGCTCTTTGCCGTTGTCTTTCTCCCACTGACGAATCTCACGCGTGGCGGTAAGGCCATCCATCACCGGCATCTCCATATCCATCAACACTATATCATAGCTGCCTGTCTGAAACTTCTCTAATGCAATCTGACCGTTCTGCGCTACATCAATCTTATGTTCTGTGTTTTTAAAGAACACAAAGATGAGATTGACATTATCAGGGTTATCCTCGGTCAAGAGGATCCTTAGCAGCGGTAAGCCGGTTAAGGTTAGCTTCGCTTGAACCGGCGCTGCCTCTTGTTCCTTACTAATCTCCTGTTGACCAAGACACCTCTGGAAGACCTCCAAAAGATGCTCTCTTATTAGTGGTTTTACTAAAAATGCGTTTATCCTGAGCTTTCCGACTTTTTCATTGTCCTGCCTAATTGAACTAGATGTCAACATAACTATGGGAACTTGGCTCCTGGATCTTATTCTTTCTGCAGTCTCAAGGCCATCCATCCCAGGCATATGATAGTCTAACAATACAACATCATATCCTCCTTTTGAGACTTTTTCAATAGCAGATAAACCATCCACTGCCTCATCAATCGTTACTCCCATTTTTTTCAACATCTGACTGGCAACAAAACGGTTTGTCTGATTGTCATCGACTATGAGGACGTGCTTGCCCGTCAGATTTACTGTTCTGGATGTCATCTCATTTGGACGGCAAGAATCATTGAGGGCAAAGACGACCGTAAAATAAAATGTGCTGCCCTGCCCCTCCCTGCTCTGTACCCAAATCTTACCACCCATCATCTCTACGATTTTTTTACAGATAGACAGCCCTAAACCAGTTCCACCGTACTTACGCGTTGTGGAGGTATCTGCCTGGGTAAAGCTCTCAAATATCAACGATTGCTTGTCCTCAGGTATGCCTATGCCTGTATCACGGACGGCAAAGAGCAGCTCAACCGTATCAACTGTGGCAATCTTTAGATCTACTGTCAGGACGATCTCCCCTGTTGAGGTGAATTTTATGGCGTTGCCAATCAAGTTTATCAAGACTTGCCTTAAACGAGCGGGATCTCCTTTTAGGTGATTGTAATACTCTGGTACGTTAGAGATGCAGGTCAGCTCAAGGCCTTTTTGATGAGCTCGGAAGGCAGTTACACTACTGGTAGTTTCAAGCGTTTTGTGTAAATTGAAACAGGCAGCTTCAAGTTCAAACAGCCCTGCCTCAATCTTGGAAAGATCAAGGATGGCATTGATAACGTCAAGGAGGGTCTCGCCGGAGGTCACAACAGTGTCCAAATACCTCCGCTGTTCTTCACTTAAATCAGTTTCGGCCAATGCCTCGGCCATCCCTATTATTCCATTGAGGGGTGTGCGAATCTCATGGCTCATGTTTGCTAAAAAATCCGACTTGGCCCTACTGGCCTCCACTGCCTTTTCCTTAGCTATAACTAAATCCGACTCCGCATGTCTGCGACTGATGTCAAGGGCTATGCCGTTTGCCACAGTGCCTAATGACGTAATCACAATGTCGTTCAAATTGGTCTTGGAAAACATGGCTAGCACTCCTACCACCTTGCTTTCTACAATCAGCGGGAAGCCGGCAAAGGCCTGCATCCCTTCCGCCTTGGCCCACTCTTGATTCACCAACGGATCTGTTTGTACGGAGTTAGTAAGATGCGGTTTGCCCTCCTGCGCTATCTTGCCTATTTTAAATTGCCCTATCTTTATATTAGAATGGGAACCGTTGGTGTGGGTATAAAGACCTGCGCTGGCCTTCATCTCTAAGGTAGCATCTGCTTCATTAACGGTCCAGATGCGGCAAAGCGATGCCCCTATGTAGTCAACAACGATCTCTGCGCATCTCTGTAGTGCGAACCTCGAAGACGTGTTGGTGTTTAAAGCGTTTCCAATAGACACCCTGAACCTTATCAACTGCAGCTGCTCAGACAGATCCTCTTTGTTTTTTACAAGCTCCGTGATGTCGGTAATAACCCCTACAAACATCCTTTCCTGTTCAAAACGCATCTCATTTACAGCCAGTAACATTGGAAAAACAACGCCGTCTTTTGTCATGCCTCGCACCTCACGGCCAATGCCAATTATTTTTTTCACACCGCTTGTCAGGTAGTTGCTCAGATAAGTGTCGTGTTGACTTTTATAAGGTTCAGGCATTAGAAGTTTTACATTTCTCCCTACAACCTCCTCCGCCTTATAACCGAAGATCCTCTCTGCTGCCGGGTTGAAGGACTGTACCTCCCCTTTGATATTAATCGTGATAATGCCGCTAACAACAGTAGCTAAGATCGTTTCCATCTTGCCTTGGCTATTTTTCAGCTCCCTGGTTTTGTTGTTTATCTCTTCGATCCTGTTTTTTACCTCTTCTTCAATCTCTTCCGTACGACGGTTAGCCACTTTTAGGTATAATACGATGGCAAGTGTCAATAACATACCTCCTGCAAAGAATATATGAGGAAAATAACTTCTATCCGTATTGACAAACTGTTCAGTTGGCCTTGACACAATTATCCACTTTCTTCCTGCTACCTCAATGGCTTTAGTGAATGTTTTATTTGACAGAGACGTTTCCTTTGACAGCGACTTATGGTGATACAGTAATTTCTGTCCTTCAGGGGCTGCATCATCATAGATAACCATGTCAATCCCGGCCCCCTGGTTTTGACTTTCAGTAATTGCCTTTTCAAATATCCTTCCTACTATGAAAACTCCCACGACAAAACCTCGCAACCTTGCACGACGCTCGCTAATGGTCTCGGGTTTGCCTTTATATACTGGCAGAAAAACTAAGATACCGAAGTCCTCCCCAACCGCCTGCACTAAAGTAACACGGGCAGTAGCCAACATCCCTCCACTGTCGCAGGAGTGTATCATCGTATCATGCCTGGTTTGGTTTGAGGCCAAATCATAACCCAGGGCTACCTCATTACCCCTCAGTGGCTCAACGTAGTAAGCAGGAAAATATTCATCACGCCGTTGTGCTGGTATCATTTTCCCCGACGGATCTCTTTCGCTTATATCAAACTTAAGGCCGTCGGCTCGTGCACTTTCTTCATAAGATTTTCTCTCTTGGGCTGTTACCCTTGCAACCCATTCCAATGCCTGAATGCTCTCATAACGAAGCATTGAGTTTTCAACAAAGCTCTTAAAAGCAGCCCGCTTAATCTGTCCCTCGGCTGCGACAAAAAAAGCCTCTATGTCACGCACTATCTGCAGATGTACATCTAACTCTCTCATAAATGCAGCCAGCCGCACATTGATCTCCTTCTCAACCTCATCACTAATATGATGCTCTTCATAATTTCGGGTCAACTTATAAGCCAGTAACGAAAAAAACACCCCCGCAATCAGTACAATGACCATAGGCATACGTCTTTTACTGCTGTTCATTTTTTCGCCTGCCCCTTCCTTGATCTTCTATAACCATAGGGATGTATTGTAACTCCTTTTACCCATAAAAAGGAAAGAAAAATAGGGCGGGCTTTGCCTCTGCCGCAGGGGTTCGCAACCCCCTCCCTAGAACCTCCCACAAGGGGACCAGTCCGCTTGACCCCGTAATGTCAGTCGGAGGAGCTTAAAATAGTCCCTAATATTTTATAAAAGCGTCGGAATTCCGTATACCTTGTAACGGGTGCATAAAAAACTTATGGGTCGTCCTGTCATTGCCGTGCTCGACACGGCAATCCACAAGCTAATAGATTCCTGCTTTCGCAGGAATGACATATTTCCCCACGACTTTCTTATGCACCCCTTGTAACTTATGTCACTGTCATGAATGTTGTTGTACTTTATAATAGATTTTATTTATAATAAGACGGGATTCCTAATTTTTGAAAAATTATATGAGAGATGGTAGAAGCATATGTTGCAAAAAATAATTCTTTGTCATGATAACAGCGATGTGTCTAAAGATGCAGCGCAGACAACCTTACAGCTGGCGAGGGCGTTTGGCTCGGAGGTTGTTGGTATACATGGATATAACTCGGTTATGCACGAAGGCGTCTTTAGGGTTATGGAACCAACGCTGCCACAAGAGTATCAGTCGGAGGAGATACTGCAAAAGCAGCGGGCATCACATGCCACGTTGATCAAGGTTGGCATGGAGAAGATATCCCTGTCGTATCTTAAACCCCTTGAAGACAGCTTTGGCTCAGAAGGGGTATCTTTTAGGACAAAGGTCGCTGAAGGGAAGAACTTCCTGGCCATTAACGAGATGATACAACAGGAGGGCAATGGGCTTGTTGTAATAGGCGCCAGCGGGTTTAACGGCCTTGAGCGGGGCTTTATTGGAAGCGTGTGTCTGCGTGTACTCAAGGGTAATGACAGGGACATGCTGGTTGTAAAACGCCCTCCACGCTTGAAAGAATCAAATATTGTCGTCTGCCTTGATGGCAGCTCCTGTGCAATAAATGCCTTGAAGGCGGCGAAGGTGTTTGCAGAGAAGTACTCAGGGCAACTGCATCTCGTTTACGTGTTTGACTCTTCACTGCACAGGGATCTCTTTACCAGACTAAAGGATTCACTCATCAATGACGATGCATTTTCATTCAATACTCAGGCGCAGGAGAAGATACACGATGAGTTTATTGATAAGGGCCTTGAGCGGGTTGGGTTTATGATCTTGGACAAGGCCGAGAAGGATGTCTTTAACGGCAACTCCCTCAGTGCAAGGTTCTCACAAGGCTGGGGACTTGTTGGTCAGGGTAATGCGGCTGCCTCTAATAGGCTAATAAAGAAGGTGTTTTCAGGGCACGTGTATAAGGCCATCTGTGATTATGCTAGCACCGTTGATGCTGATATGGTCTTTATAGGCCGTACTGGCAGGCACCACGTCGAGGGTATCGATGTTGGTTCCGTAGCAGAGAATGTGTTGAGATATGCACCGTGTAACGTTTTCATCACTCAGAAGGAGCAGTACAAGGGATGGCAGCTTTAGACAATAGAAGCACTCAAGAACTAGCACAAGAGTTCAAACCATATATAGTGTCATGGAACGTCACCGGACAGTGTAATCTCCTATGTCCGCACTGCTACATAGACGCCAAGGAGCGGGCTTTAGGCGATCTTAGCACAAAACAGGCAAAGGGCGTTATAGACGGATTGTATGAGTTGAATGAAAACCTTATGCTGGTCTTAAGCGGTGGGGAGCCGATGTTGAGAGATGATATCTATGAACTTGTTGAGTACTCAGCCAACCGTGGTTTTATAACCGTTATGGGTTCAAACGGAACACTCCTGACTAAAGACAAACTCAAGCGTTTAAGAGACGCCGGTCTTAAGGGGGTTGGCATTAGTATAGACTCGGTCTCCTCCAGTTATCACGACTCGTTTCGATTGTTTTATGGGGCTTGGAACTTATCAATGAGCGCCTTAAGATTTGCAAAAGAGGTGGGGATTGAGACACAGGTAGACATCACCGTAACAGATAGGAACTACAAGGAGATCGATAAGTTTGTGGATATGGCGGTGGAGCTTGGCAGCAAGGCCGTCAACTTCTTCTTTTTGGTGTGCACGGGCAGGGCCATGAAGGGCTTCATCTCAACGGAGAACTACGAGGCAGCCCTCAATAAGATAGTGAGGCTCTCCGATAGTGAAAAGAGGATAATGGTCAGGGCGCGCTGTGCCCCGCATATATATAGGATACTGCATGAGGACAAGGTACACATACCCCAAGGGACGAGGGGGTGCCTTGCCGGACGCACATACATGCGGATAGACCCCGTGGGGAACATCACGGCCTGTCCCTACATGCCTGACGTCCTTGGCAACGTCAAAGAGGACTCTATCGTGGATATCTGGATGCACTCCAAGAAACTAGCAGTGCTGCGTGATGGTCTGTACAAGGGCAGGTGCGGGCGATGTGAGTACACGGAGATCTGCGGGGGGTGTCGGGCAAGGGCGTTGGCCATGCACGGCAACTTCATGGAAGAGGACCCGCTCTGTCTGTACGAACCCTCAGGGCAGGAGAAGGTCACTGTAAAGGCAATACCTGAAGGGGACTTTCAGAGCTCGATTAAATGGGACGACGATGCAAGAGAGAGGATGAAGCGGGTGCCGGCATTTATGAAAAAAATGATCGTCGGTCTTATAGAAAAAAAGGCCGCGGAAAAGGGAATCACCGTTATAACATCGGAGTTTGTCAAAGAAATGAAGTCTAAAGACTATGCTAAGATACATGAAGGGGAGTAAGTATATTTACGGGGTCAAGGGGACTGCCCAGCGACCGCAGGGAGCGGACTGATCAATGAGCGTAGCGCTTGTGGGTGGGTCTGAGGGAGGGGGTTGCGAACCCTGCGGCAGAGCCAAAGCCCACCCTTCTATTCCTAAAAACCCGTGAAAATAATTTGCTTGACAAGAGAAGTGACGTTTGTTAGCATTAATATCCCTATATAGTTTAGTGATAAAAGTTGCAAGACATACCATCATGCGATGGTTTAGATTTTTTAAGAAGGAGGTTTTAACAGAGGAATAGAATGAACCATATTTGTTAATGTTTGGTTTATTTTACCACTGGAAGATTCTATGGTAAGAAAAGTTATTGTAGCGGTTTTTGTTTTATTGCAGGTGATGGTCTACACTACCTCATTTGCAAGCGAGAGTAGTAACGCGTTGCCAAAGGCCCCGCCTATTACTGCTGAAGAGATGAAGAAGGCGTCGGAGATTTACTTTGACAGATGTGCTGGTTGTCATGGGATGCTTAGAAAAGGGGCTACAGGGTCTGCCCTTACACCAGAAAAAACGCTTGCAATAGGCACGGAAAACTTGAAAATCATTATGGATGGCGGTCTTCCAGGAGGAATGCCGGACTGGGGTAAACAGGGTGTTATGTCGGCAGCGGATATAGACGTTGTTGCAAGATTTATACAGCACGAGCCGCCATCACCGCCTGAGATGACCATGGAGCAGATGAAGAAGTCGTTGCGTGTTACACTTCAGCCTGCCAGCAGACCGAGCAAACCTGAGCATTCACTGAATTGGCAGAACTTCATGGGCGTTGTACTCAGGGATACAGGAAAGGTTGCCATTATTGATGGTGACACAAAGAAGCTCGTCTCTATAGTAGATACAGGATTTGCCGTACACATACTTAGATCATCGGCCTCCGGCAGGTTCTTCTATTCAATTGGAAGGGACGGCAAGGTCACACTCATAGACCTATGGCTTAAGACCCCTGATAAAGTGGCAGAGGTCAAGACCTGCTATGACGCCAGATCTATAGAGACCAGCAAGTACAAGGGTAAGGAAGGCGACTTTATTGACAAACTCGCCATCGTCGGATGCTACTGGCCATCCAGTATGGTAGTTCTCAATGGTGAGACACTGGAGCCGCTTAAGGTGGTATCAACTAGCAGCTACACCTACGATACAAACGAGTTTCTCAGAGAGGCAAGGGTTGCCTCAATTGTTGCCGCTCCATATGATCCAATATGGGTTGTTAATATTAAGGAGTCCGGGCAGACATGGCTGGTCAATTACTCCGACCTTCGCAATATGAAGATATCCATGATAGAGACCGAGAGGTTTCTGCATGACGGGGGATGGGACAGTTCCAAGAGATACTTCCTTGTTGCAGCTAATATGAGAAACAAGGTGGCCATTGTCGATACGGTAGAGAGTAAACTGGTTGCATTAGTTGAAACTGGCATTAAGCCACATCCTGGCAGAGGTGCCAATTTAGAGCATCCAGAATATGGACCTATCTGGTGTACGGGGCACCTGGGTGACAACACAATAGCATGTATCGGTACTGACCCCAAAAAGCATCCAAAGAATGCCTGGAAGGTCGTAAAGAAGATACAACTGCCGGGTGATGGCGGCGGTAACCTCTTTGTTAAGACGCACCCGTCTTCTACATGGATGTGGGCGGATAGACCGCTAAATCCTGATGCAAAACTACAGAGATCCGTCTTTGCTATAGACAAGAAAAAACTCGAGGTTGTAAAGACAATCGAGATGCCAGAGAAATACAAGGGAAGGGCTGTCCACTTTGAGTTCAACAAGGACGGCAACGAGGTATGGGTATCGGTTTGGGGTAAAAAGACCGAACCAAGCGCCATTCTCGTTTATGACGATAAGACCTTCAAGCTCGTAAATGAGATCACCGGCGATTGGGTAAGAACACCAACCGGTCACTTTAACGTATATAACACTACACAGGATGTCTACTAGGCTCAACTGTTGAGATTGTACATTTTCACATTAGTTTTCCTTATGGTCTCCATACCTGCTTATGCGGGTGATGGAGACCAGTACAATCAACACTGCTCCGCCTGTCATGGCAAGGACAGGTTAGGAAAGACGGCGTCACCGCTGCTGCCCTCGCTGCTCCATAAATACTCAGATGACGACCTTACTACTATAATAAAAAACGGTCTGCCAGCAACCCAGATGCCAGCATCACCGGCACTTAACGAACAACAGGTTAAGGAGATAATATCATACATAAGACTACCGAAGGATGTTAAATGGACTGTGGAGTCTATACAAGAAAATACGTACTTAGAGGAAATCAACCCTGTTGCAATTGAGAGGGCAAAAAAAATAACAAACATTAAGGACGTTCTGGCCGTTGTTGAGCGTGGAAAGAATAAGGTGTGGCTTATGCAGGGACAGCGCGTGCTGGATTGGTTTAGCTTTGCCAACGTTCACGGCGGGGTAAAGTATAGGCAGGATGGCAAGGCCCTGTTCATACCCTCCAGGGATGGCTATGTGGCAAGATATGACCTCTCGGACGAGCGATATCATGGCAAGGTCAGGACGTGCGTAAATCTCAGAAACATAGCCCTCTCCAGAGACAGCAAGTACTTAGTGGCCGCCTGTCTTATACCCCAGAACCTTACTATACTTGATAGCGTCTCTTTTAAACCCGTAAAGATTATCGATATACCAGGCCGGATAAGCGCGGTGTATGAGCTAAACCGCGATGACAGCGTACTGTTCACCATCTCAGATAAACCTATGATTGGCATCCTTAACACCGTTACGCTTGAAGTTGACTACATCAAGATTGACCATCCATATGAAGATTTCTTTATTGAACCGATTGAAAGATATGTGGTGGGCAGTTCAAGGAAAAAAAATCTGGTGTCGGTCTTTGATCTGCAAACAAAAGAGGTTGTGTTTAAACATACGGCAGAGAGCTTGCCCCATCTGGCATCAGCGTCCTTTTGGTACGATGATGGTAAGTTTTATTTCGCAACCCCTCATATAAATAAACCAGACATATCCATATGGAGGATGTATGACTGGGCCTTTGTAAAGAAGGTGGACACCGGTGGAGATGGTTTCTTAGCCAGGACCAGCTATGGCACGCCCTACTTATGGGTAGACAATGGCAGCGATAAGCTCGCATTGGTAGAAAAGAAGGGGTTTAACGTTAAATATATAACCCCCGTTTCAGGCAAGAAAGCCACACACACGGAGTTCTCCGGCGATGGCAAGATTGCCTACGTAAGCGTGTTTGATAAAAATGGAGAACTGGTCCTTTACGATTCCACTACACTGAAGGTGTTAAAGAGGATAAACGCAGATCAGCCAGTGGGTAAATATAATTTTGTACACAAACAGCGTTCATACGAAAAATATCAATTGGGACAAGAGGTTTATATGAAGAAATGCTGGGGCTGCCATCATACCACAAAAGAGGCCTTCGGCCCAGCGTTCAGTGATATAGCCAAAAAGCGCAGCGAGTCTGTTATCAGGGCAATGCTGCATGACCCCAAGACCACAGCCGCCACCTTAGGATACAAAAGAAGCGTGATGCCAAAGATAAACCTTGGGGAAGAGGAAACAGAAGTCCTGATGCGCTTTGTTAATGAGTTCAAGGGTACTGACCATCACACAGATAATTAGATGCTGAGAATGACGCAATACGTTAGGGACAGCATCGAGATGAAAGATGTCAGGCCATCTTCTATGTCAGTCTGTATATGGAATTTCACCGACGTATGTAACCTGCACTGTAAGCACTGCTATGCCTCGGCAGGGTATGGCAGCGGCAATAGGCAAGATTTAGAGGAGATAAAGACCATCCTACCGCAGTTGCGTGCTGCCGGATTTAAGATAGTTATACTCTCTGGCGGAGAACCGCTAACAAGACCTGACATCTTTGAAGTAGCCAGCGCTATAAAGGCTGCGGGGATGAGCACGTCACTGTCCACAAACGGTATCTTAATTAACGAGGGCAATATAGAAAGAATTAGGGATAACTTCAACTACGTAGGGATAAGCATAGACGGCTCTCCAGAGATACATGACTCATTTAGGGGCATGGAGGGGGCATCAAAGATGTCGCTTAAGGCGCTAAGATTGTGCATGGAAAACGGTATTGAGGCAGGACTGCGTTTTACTCTATCAGCTTTAACTCACCAGAGCTTACCGTACATATTCAGCCTTGTGAAGTCAGAGGGGATCCCTAAGCTGTACATATCACATCTTGTGTCATCGGGCAGAGCAGGTGATATCACTCCATTAGATTTAAAAACTTACCGCAAGTCAGTGGATTTCATAATAGGGCAGGTCTTTGAGTTTTATGAAAAAGGCATTCCGGTAAAGGTAGTATCTGGCAACAACGATTCAGAGGCTGTGATACTGCTTTCGAGCTTTAAAGACAAGTATCGCAAGAGCTATGACAATCTCTATGAGAGGCTCAGGACGTGGGGCGGAAATCAGGCTGGAGTCAGACTGGTAAACATCAACAACAGCGCAGATGTTAAACCAGACCCGTTCTTTCTGTACTCTATGGGGAATCTCAGAAGCAGCAGTTTTACCAAGCTATGGAACTCAGAAGGGCTGCTTTCTGAACTAAGAAGAAAACCACGAAAGCTAAAAGGACGATGCGGTAATTGCACCTACCTTGATCTGTGTAACGGTAACTCAAGGGCACGTGCCTTTGCCGTAACAGGAGACTATTTTGCGGAGGATCCAGCATGTATTATTTGATAGTGTTCATTATGTATTTTTTGACAGTTGATCATGCTTTTGCAGAGAAACTATACGTAGTTGAGAGGGAAAGAGAGGGAGTTGCGGTAATAGAAGACAACAAGCTCAAGGAGATTGGAAACCTTGGGAACATGAATCATACCACAGTGAAGTTTGACAACGGTTATGCTTACGTTGTTGGACGAGACGGTTTCTTTTCAAAGATAGACATAAAAACCGATACTCTGGTCAAACGGATCAATGTCGGTAAGAGCGGGATAGGCTTTACCTTCTGCAAGGACTATATAGCGATAGCCAACTACGATCCAAAAGACGTGGTAATTGTAGATAAAAGCCTTAATAAGATCAAGACAATTGAGACAGACTCAAGAAATGTCGGCATAAAATGTAAGGACAGCCTTCTTGTGTTTTCATTGATGGACAAAGATGAGGTACAGAATATAGATGTAGATAAAGACTTTAAGCAGGTTAAGGTTGTAAAAACTAAGGGACAGATGCCATTTGACGCCCTGCTGTATGGCGATGTTTATATAGCTGGTTTCTTTAAGGGAGGCATTGGTATAATCAACATGAAGAACCTAGAATATACGGAGACAATTATTGAGGCAGGTGACCTGCCAACATTTAAGATCCCACATTTTGGCACTTGGGGCGTTACCAGGCAGAGGGCTTATATACCAGCCGTAGGTGATAGAAAACTTCAGATAGTTGATATGAAAAGTTTTAAATATACAGGAGCCGTAGAGTTAATCGGTCTACCGGTGTTTGTTGTGCTCTCCCCGGATGATAAGTACCTAGCTGTGAATTACAGTGGCGATAAAGAGGACTATATAACAATAATTGATCTTAAGGACAATACGGTTGTAAAAAATATCGAGGCAGGAAAGAGGATTATGCACTTAAGATTTTCCAATGACGGTAAGACCCTTTTTGTCTCGTCGTATTTTGACAACATGATGAAAAAGATTGACAGAGATACCTGGAGTGTAAAGGACTGGATGAGCGTGCCTACACCATCAGGCGTTTTTATAGCCAACTGAAGGCAAGAGATACTGTGGAAAAAGAAATAATACAAATATTAGAGGACGGAATCCCTATTGTAAGCGAGCCGTTTAAGGAGATGGCTCACAATCTTGGGATCTCTGTTGATCTCCTGCTTGAAGAGATAAAGCGGTTAAAGGAGCACAGGATCATACGGCAGATTTCACCCATCTATGATTCCAAGATGATGGGATTTGAAACCTCTCTTGTTACCTTTAAGATCTCGATGGATAGGCTTGAAAATGCTGTTGCGATTATAAACTCATATCCCGGTGTAAGCCACAACTACGAGAGAGATGCGGATTTCAATCTTTGGTTTACGATAGCAGTTCCACCAGACAGCCCTTTGAATGTACAAAAAATCGTAGAGATTATAGCAGCTATGGCCAAACCGGATGACTACATACATCTGTACCCTAAGAGGTTATTTAAGATAGGCGTAAAATTGAGCGCTGCCGCGGGTGTTAATGACAAGGAAGAGGTCAAGATATCACAAAAAGTGTTTAAACCATTGACAGATGTGGAAAAGGCTCTGGTAAGGGTCACACAAGTGGATATACCGTTGATATACAAACCGTTTGAGCATTTTGCCAGTGTTCTTGAGATTGACGAAAAGGATGTCTTGTCCGGGCTAAGAGATTTTATGCAGCGGGGGATTTTTAGAAGGTTTGCAGCAGTGCTGTATCATAGGCAGATGGGTTATGTTGCAAATGCAATGGTGGTTTGGAAGGTACCTGATGAGGCTGTTGAGCATACAGCCCAGAGCATTGCGTCATTTAAGGCAGTATCACACTGTTACGAGCGTACAAGCAGCTATGCCTGGCCCTATAACCTCTACAGTATGATACATGGAAAGAGTAAAAAAGAGGTAGAAGATATAATCGATATTATGAAAAAGGAAATCGATGTCAATGAATACAAAGTGATTTATTCCACCAGAGAGTTTAAGAAAGCACGTCCAAAGTATTTTACTGAAGATTATTATACTTGGTTCAACAGCCTAAGTATCTTACCACCTTATAGGTAATATGAAACCGTATCCTCTTAAAAAAGCATAGTAGAGTTCTTTTTATGGTTTAAAGACTTAGATTCCCGCGTAGGCAGGAATCCAGAAGGTCAGAAGTATAGTTACCATGAAATATAAAGAAGATACATGAAACCTTTGAAAGGAGATTGATTAGATGCCTAAGAGCGTTTTGGCTAACGCCCTGCCTATACACTGCTTGCAATGGCTTGTTACGTCGAGGCTCAGGTTCATAAACGATATGAAAGAGGGTAAACCGCTTAAGTTTTTTTCAGCGCACCTTCCTGTTATGGCCACTTGGCCTGAGGCGGCTGGGAAAGACCAGCCTTATCCTGTCAATATGACCGTCAAGGGCATTGGCCTTATCCCTAAGCAAAATCAGTTAAATGTCTACACAGAGTCTTTTGAAGAGGCAACAGCAGCAGCGCGCACCCTCTCTACCAAGGAGAGCTTAACCCACCGGGTTGAGGCTATGGGAAGGTTGTATGCAGACGCAACAAACTTTGATCCAGCGCTATTAGGAGGCCTTGAGATATTTGGCGGTAAGACACTCGAAAATCTGACCAAGAACTGTTTTGCCTCCCTTTTATATGCAGGAATGCAGCAGGGAACTGGGCAGAAAGCAGATATCTTGAGTTACATTAGCTTTCAGGTAAATGGTAAGATAGAGATACTGGATAGAGTCAATCCATACTACAGATTTCTCTTGGCGTCAAGAAAACTCTTTGAACACGATAAGTTTCATATCTACCAGCCAGACTACCCACACGGCTATCTCATAAAGGTACAAGAGGTCATTGATAAATCCCCCTGGTCATTGGTAAAGTCGATCATCGAGGAAAACAGGGCCTGATATACGATACAGTATAAACAGGGGTAGTCCTGCAGAGGTAGTGATATTCAATCCCCCTCCCTTGATGGGAGGGGTTAGGGGGAGGGTGTTAAGTTTACTGTCACCACTACTTTTGCAGGACTACCGATACGAGCTAACATAATCCTGACAATCCTTAAATCCGTTAAATCGTGGTTCAGACATCTTCATTGCAAGCATAGGGTTATGTGATAATTGAGCATGATTGAGCTGCAACACAAATAACTAAGGAGGAGGCTAACATGAGCAGATTAGAAGAGGCAATAGGAATAGCCAATCCGCAGCATCCCCATTGTGCAACAATACTCGTACTCGATACTTCTGGCTCTATGGCGGGCGGAAATATCAAGCAGTTAAATAGGGTATGCTCTACTTTGCGCGGGAGCAGGTTGAAGAGGCTGTTAAGAGAGAGGGCTGTGAACTGCGGGATTTGGCTACGACGCTTATAACCGCTGCGTTTGTTGGCAGTAGTGTGTCGATAGCCCACATAGGCGACGGGGCAGTCGTTGCAAAAACCGGAAGAGGCTTGTTATTGGCCTCAACCCCTGAAGAGTCTGAGTATGCCAATGAGGTCATGCCGCTTACGAGTAATATGTGGAATGAACACCTGTATGTAAGAAGCATAGAGGATGTGTCGCTTCTAGCGATTTTCACTGATGGATGCCAGAAGGCGGCGCTAAAGAAGTCACCGCAGGGCTACGAGCCATTCGATGGTTTTTTCGTCCCCATTTTTTCGTACGCTAAAGAGATTGAAGACATTAAAAACGTCAATGGAGAGATAGAATATGATATGTCCTAATCCTAAATGTGGCAGGAACATCCAAAACCCTATGAAGGGTTGTCCCTATTGCGGTACCCCCCTGAGTGTATCGACACAATCACCGGCAAGTGGTCAGCCAATACCAAAGCGGTGGAAAACGATTTTGTGGGTGATGCTCGCCATAGTAATTGTTATTGCTGCTATCTCGATCCTTCCCAGCAAGAGTGATAAAACGAAGTCAGGGCAGCGTCTATCCCAAGCTCCCGTAGTAACATCTACACCTAAGCCTTCACCAACAACCACACCAGTGCCAACGTCAAGGTTTGTGGATAACAGAGATGGAACCATAACCGACACATCAACCGGCCTTATGTGGACAAAAGACGCTAACCTTGCAGGTCGCAAAACATGGCACGAGGCATTAGACTATGCCGATTCGATGAATAAGGGTGCAGGTACGTATGGCCACACAGATTGGCGGTTACCAAGTAAAAAGGAGCTTGTTGGCCTTATTAAAGATATAGAGGGTGCCCCGTATGTTTGGCTTGAATCACAGGGCTTTACCGATGTGCAGTCGCTCAGCTACTGGTCGTCAACTACCTACGCTGCCAGTACGTCCAGCGCGTGGATCGTCTTCATGGTCTTTGGCAGCGTCCACGCCGACGTTAAGTCCTACCACGGCAACTATGTTTGGCCCATTCGTTCTGGACAATAGGCCATTTGGCTATTTGATTATTTGGGGTACAGGGGCAAAGCCCCTGTTCGATTTTTTTAACCGTTGCGCTGCCAGTATTTTTCTATGCCACAAGCACTTCTACAGGGAAAGGCCTGTCACTGCCTACATTCTCAATATGAGCTTATGAGGTCACTAAGTTCGGTAACGGTGGCCGCTCTCCGTATGTGTTCCTTTATCTTCTTTAGGCTATCTATGTTATCAACGCCCTTAATTCTCTCCATCAAGGCCAGGCCTTGGCTGCCGAATTTAATATCAAGCGCAAGCTCTATACCTTCCAACAATCCCTGTTCCAGCCCCTGCACCTTACCCTCCTCCCGTCCTTGCACCTTACCTTCCTCTCGCCCCTGCACCACACCTTTTTCCAGCCCCTGCACCATACCCTTCTCCAACCCCTGCTTAAATCTTATATCCTTCTCTATGTCAAATATTAAAGCCATGTCTTCTACCTCCTTTGATACCTCTTTCTGTATACTCCTTAATTGAGACATTACCTCAATCTGTCTTATATATTTACCTCTGAGTGTCTCCTCCCTCACAAAATCCTTGATACGAGAGAGCAGTTCCTTTAAATATATTGTAACACCCTTGTCTTGAAAATTACACAATATCGAGAAGACCATCTCTTGTGGGCGCTCCGAATACAGAAACATATCACAATCAATGTCTCTCATGTCGATCAGATCATACTCATACTTTACCTTCGACTCAGTGATCCTGTTTGGCATTCTCACTGGCTCATTGCCTATGTAAAAGACATACTGCCTTACAGGGAGTCTCTTTGTTTGAGTTATATAGAGCCAATATCTCATCATCCTGTACGCCATATCTGCGTCATTGGTTGATTGAAACTCTATATGCAGGGCAAAAGTCTCTCCCTCAACAGTGGTTACGTTCAAGATAAAGTCAGCCTC
>PEAB01000069.1 GCA_002753395.1 Nitrospirae bacterium MYbinv3
TACAATGAGACAAAGAATATCCAGATTAGTCAGGAAAGCTCTTTCTTTTTCCAAAAAAATAGAGAACCACATTGGAGCAGTATGGTATTTTATCCATCATTATAATGCTTCCCTAACTAGCCCTTGAACTAGTATCACTACCTTTACAGGACTACCAAAGAAGATACGTGATTATCTTAAAAAAAAGTTTGGGGACATCCTTCAGGATGGTCTTTAAAGTCGTATCATAGACAAACTTCATAATCTTATTTTACAAAGTCGATGTGATTTGGGAGAGCTTTAACTATGGAGTCGATATGTTTGTCAGCCTTCTCAGGTTTGTAGCTTTAAGTTACCGGTTTGAGGTTATTTAGGACCAACATGATATCAGGTATTTCACGGTTCTAATATGGAGCGGGCGACGAGGCTCGAACTCGCGACCCCAACCTTGGCAAGGTTATGCTCTACCACTGAGCTACGCCCGCTTCTTGATCTGCTTTACTAACGATTTGTACTATACCATACTTTTTTTATCTTTGCAACTACTTTTTTTTACCGGCTTGGAACTTTTTCTACACAAACTGTTATGATATAGCGTATATCTTTTATATGTTATAAAATAAAGAAAAGAGAGAGTGCTTGTCAATATGTATTATCCAGACATAAAACGGTTTAAGGAGCTCTCCGGAAGAGGTAATCTGATACCGGTGTATAGGGAGATATTGGCCGATATAGAGACGCCTGTCTCTGCTTACATGAAGGTGGAGAGTCAGGACTCATTCCTGCTAGAGAGCGTAGAGGGCGGTGAAAAATGGGCGAGATACTCTTTTATAGGGCTGTCACCAACGAAGGTTATCAAGTGCTGGGGCAACGATATGGAGATAACCGATGGGCAGAGCAAAGAGACTAAGAGGCTCTGGGTTGACGACCCCTTTGAGGCACTAAAGGCGGAACTGACCCCATACAAGGCCGTTGAAGTTGATGGGCTGCCACCCTTTTTCGGCGGCCTTGTCGGGTACATCGGCTATGATAACGTTAGATTCTTTGAAAAGATCGTACAGGGAGAAAAGCCCTCCCTTAAGCTGCCCGATATCTATATGATGAAGGTAGACACACTGCTCATCTTTGATAATCTCAACCGGAAAATAAAGCTGGTGGCAAACGCATACCTGGACAACAACAGATCCGTGGAGGAGGTCTATGTCGATGCGATATCAAGGATAGACTCTCTTGTCAGTCTACTGAAACAGCCTCATACACAAGACAGGTTTGAGGTAGTTATTGACCCGTCTGAGACCATATGTACGTCGTCGTTTGCTCATAAAGAGGAGTTTATGCACGCCGTGGAAAGGATCAAGGAGTACATAAAGGCAGGAGATGCCTTTCAGATAGTGCTGTCTCAACGGTTTGAGACCTCGGCACGCGTGAAACCCTTTACTATTTTTAGGGCTCTCAGGGTGATAAATCCGTCTCCTTACATGTTCTATCTGAACCTGGAAGGGTTTGAGGTTGCCGGTTCTTCACCGGAGATTCTAGTGAGACTTGAGACAGACCGTGTTATACTCAGACCGATAGCCGGAACCAGAAAGAGAGGCAGCACCGAGGCCGAGGACGCTGCCCTAGAGGAAGAGCTAAAGGCCGACCCCAAAGAACGTGCAGAACATATAATGCTCGTAGACCTCGGTAGAAATGATGTCGGTCGGGTTGTCCGCTACGGCTCTATAAAAGTTACAGACCTTATGCGCATCGAACGGTACAGCCACGTCATGCACATTGTATCCAACGTCGAGGGGATTTTAAAGGAAGGCCTGGACGCCTTTGACGTTCTAAGGGCGTGTTTTCCTGCCGGTACGGTCTCTGGCGCCCCAAAGGTCAGGGCGATGGAGATCATAGACGAGCTTGAGCCTGTGGCAAGAGGGCTATATGCAGGCTCGGTTGGATATTTTAGTTATACTGGAAATATGGATATGTGTATAACCATTAGGACTATAGTTGTAAAAGATGGTAAAATATACGTGCAGGCAGGCGCTGGCATAGTTGCCGACTCAGTGCCTGAGATGGAGCACAATGAGTGCCTCAACAAGGCAAAGGGAATGCTTAAGGCCGTGGAAATGGCCAAGGGCGGTTTGGAGTAGATATGCTTTTAATGATAGATAACTATGATTCTTTTACATATAACCTGGTACAATACCTCGGTGAACTTGGCCAAGATATCAAGGTATGCAGGAACGACAGCACGACTGTGGCAGACATCGAGCAGATGCAGCCAAAGCATATAGTCATATCTCCTGGACCGTGCACACCTGCTGAGGCTGGGATATCTATGGAGGTAGTAAGGCATTTTAGCGGTAAGATTCCGATCCTTGGCGTCTGTCTTGGACATCAATCGATTGGAGCGGCCTATGGCGCCCTCATAGTCAGAGCGGATAAGCTCATGCACGGCAAGACCTCGATGATCCACCACGATGGCAAGACCATATACAGTGGCATACCAAACCCGTTTATCGCCACAAGGTATCACTCGCTTATCATAAAGCCCGACACCCTGCCCGATGATTTTGCCATATCTGCGTGGACTGACGATGGCCAGATAATGGGCGTTAGGCATAAGGCATACATCGTTGAAGGCGTACAGTTTCACCCTGAGTCGATCTTGACCACAGAGGGTAAGAGGATCTTAAAAAACTTCCTCGACCTACCTCCGAAAGACGAGGCAGTGTAGGCTATGCTTACGGTTAATAAGGAGAAGTGGTCTTACTCCGATTACCTGCTCTTGGATGATGACCACAGGTATGAGATTATAGGAGGACATCTTGAAATGACTCCTGCCCCAAGCGTTAATCATCAGGTTATATCAAAGAGATTGTTTATCCGATTAAACAGCTTTGTCGAGGACAACGCCCTGGGTACGATGTTGTATGCCCCCGTGGATGTTGTCTTAAGCGATGAGGACGTGTTTGAACCTGATATACTGTTTATATCACGGCACAATTCACATATAATAGAAGACAACGCTGTCTTTGGTCCTCCTGACCTGGTAATAGAAATACTCTCATTATCGACGCAGTATAGGGACTTACATGAAAAAAGAATGATGTACCAGAGATACAAGGTCAGGGAATACTGGATCGTTGATCCCTTCAATAGACACGTTGAGATATTGATATTAAACGATAAGGGAAGTTATATCACCCATGCAAATAGTGAACAATATATCAGTTCAAATGAGTTGAAAGGATTAGAGGTAGACTTGGATGATATATTTAAGGGTTGGTTGTGATTAAGGAAGCCATCGGGACATTGGTGCAGGGGATAAACCTGACCGAAGATGAGATGATCAGTTGTATGATGGAGATCATGGAGGGGATGGCCACGGATGCTCAGATAGGGGCATTTCTGACAGCACTGAGGTTGAAGGGTGAAACCATAGACGAAATAACTGCTGCCGCTAAGGTGATGAGACTCAAGGCAGTAAAGATCAACGCCCCCCAAAACGTCCTTGACACATGTGGCACGGGAGGAGACCTGGCCCATACGTTTAATATATCCACGACCACGGCCATAGTGCTTGCTGCCTGTGGTGTGCCAATAGCAAAGCACGGTAACCGCTCCGTATCAAGCCGTTCTGGAAGCGCCGATGTCCTTGAAGCCCTGCGTGTTAAGATAGACCTAAGTCCGGATAAGGTTGAAAGGTGTCTTTTTGATACTGGGTTTGGTTTTATGTTTGCACCGATGTTTCACCCTGCTATGAAGTACGCTGTAAACCCGCGGCGTGAGATATCGATTCGAACGATATTCAACATCCTTGGGCCACTGACAAATCCGGCTGGTGCAAGAAGACAGATACTTGGTGTGTACTCAGATTCGCTTACAGAGCCGTTGGCCAGGGTACTTGGCAACCTCGGAGCCGAGGACGCTATGGTCTGTCATGGTCAGGACGGTCTGGATGAGATAACCGTTACCGATGGTACAAAGGTCTCAAGGTATTATGGCGGCAAGGTAGAAAACATGCTGCTTTACCCAGAGGACTTTGGTTTTACGAGAGGCCAGTTGAAGGATATTCAGGGTGGTGATAAGGACGAAAACGCACAATTAACAATGGAGATATTAGGCGGAGGGATGGATAACAGACGTAATATTGTCGTTATGAATGCCGCTGCGGGTTTAATGGTATCTGATATGAATATTCATATAGAGGACGCTGTTAATAAGGTGCAGGAGTGTATAGATTCAGGCAGGGCAATGGAGAAGCTCAAAGAGATCCAAAAGGTCAGCAATGCCTTGTAGATATCGACGTATAGAAGGATGGCTGCTTTGTCCTTAAACGGTAATGCTTCAGCTCTGCGTGTGGGGGTTATAGGTCTAGGGTATTTTGGGCGTCATCACTATCGTATCTTATCCAAGATGAAGGACGTAGCACTCACTGCCGTATCCGATATAAACCCTCAGAGAATAGAAGAGGTTATTTTCAACCTTAGTGCACAAACGGATCAACACCAGGGCGATGTCGTCCCCAATCGTTGCAGCACAGATTACCGGCAGATCCTGCCATTAATTGATGCCGTAGTCATAGCCACGCCTACATCTGCGCATTGTCCCATAGCGCTTGACTGTCTTAGGGCTGATAAGCATGTTTTCATAGAAAAGCCCATAACGGCTACACTAGAAGAGGCGGATTTAATCATCCAGGAGGCACACAATCGTGGTTTAAAAACCCAAGTGGGGCACGTAGAGAGATACAATCCGGTGTTGGTAAGGGCACAGGCGTTGATCGACACGCCTTTGTTTATAGAGACTGAGAGGCTTTCACCGCTTATCGATAGGGCGTTTAATATCGACGTGACCCTGGATCTGTTGATCCACGATGTTGACATTGTGCTTTCAATAGCCAGGTCAAAGATGAAGGCGGTGAGGGCAGTCGGGGCTAGAGTATTAACTGAAAAAATAGACGTGGCAAGAGCCTGGATAGAGTTTGATAATGGCCTCAATGCCATATTAACAACAGGGAGGCTCTCTCCGGACAAGAGGCGTTTCATAAAGGTCTTCCAGAGAGATGTTTCCCTATCCCTAGACCTCCACAACATCACTCTCAACAGGCATGTTCTTGAAGGCATGTCGATAAAGAGTGAAGAGGTAGAGGTCGACAGGTTCGAGCCATTAGAGAGAGAGTTAATGGATTTTGTCAAATGCGTAAGAAGCGATAAAGAACCTCCTGTCACTGCTACGGAGGCACGTAATGCGTTGGAACTGACAATACTAATAAATAATGCTATTAAGGAAAATAAGGCATACGAGAGTCTGATGATATGATACCAATGTTGGATTTAAGAAGGGAGTTTCTCGATATCGAGAGTGAGGTAATACAAAGTGTTGTTAGTATACTTGGAAGCAGTCGATACGTGCTTGGTCCGCACGTTGAGGAGTTTGAACGGCAGCTTTCAGCCTATCATGGTGTCAGTTACACAGCCGGTGTTGGTTCAGGGACTGGTGCATTGTTTTTGAGTCTTGCCTGTCTTTCTGTTGGACGAGGGGATGAGGTAATAACAACGCCTTTTACGTTTTTTGCAACCATCGAGAGCATTATCTATAACGGTGCAAGACCTGTCTTTGTAGATGTAGACGAAAATACTCTTAACATAGATGCAAAAAAGATTGAGGATAAGATTACTAAGAAGACAAAGGCCATATTGCCTGTGCACCTGTTTGGGCTGCCTTGTGAGATGGACAAGATCTTGAGCCTGGCAAAGAATTATAACCTGCATATAGTGGAGGACTGTGCCCAGTCGTTTGGTTCCTCGATTAATGGGAAGCTGACTGGGAGTTTTGGGGAAGCCGGGTGCTTTAGTTTTTATCCGAGCAAGAACCTAGGCTGCTATGGGGATGGCGGTGCCGTTACGACAAATGACAAACAGATGTATGAGCAGATACTCGCCCTGAGAAACCACGGCTCACGAGGTAACTATGTCCATGATTGTCTAGGTTTTAACAGCAGACTTGATGAGATACAGGCGGGTATCCTGTTGATTAAGCTCAAACGGGTGGAACATCAAAATCACCTCAGAAGGCAAAACGCAAGACTATACACCTCGTTGCTTAAGGAGCATGTGCGTTGCCCTCAGGAGCTTGATGGTTACGTTAGCAATTACCATCAGTACACAATACGCAGCCCGCACAGGGATAAGATAAAGTTTGCATTACAACAGGAGGGGATAGCTTCAGTTGTGTACTATCCAATACCTATGCACATGCAAAAGGCCACCGAGGGGTATGGTTACAGGGAGGGGAACTTTCCCATAGCGGAGAGGGCCTCACGGGAGGTGCTTTCCCTGCCCGTTTATCCTGGCATGCCGGAGGGTGACATACACAGGGTGTGTGAAGTGATCTTGAAGTGCCTGTAAGGGTTATGATTATCGCTGGTGAGGCATCTGGGGAGCTCTATGGAGCGCTGCTTGCCAAGGGACTCAGGGAGAGATGGCCAGACATCAGCCTTGTCGGAGTGGGGGGCAGGCAAATGGCGGATGCCGGCGTTGAGCTTATAGGGTATATAACTGGCGCCTTTGGGCTTATCGAGGCATTGTCTGCACTTGTGTCTTTGTCGCGCACATACAGAAAGATAACGAGTCTGTTTAAGACGCTAAGGGTGGACGTACTGGTACTGATTGATTTCCCCGATTTCAATCTCAGGGTAGCTGCAAGCGCCAAGAGGCACGGTATAAAGGTGCTTTACTACGTAAGCCCGCAGGTCTGGGCATGGAGGCACGGGAGGATTAAGACCATCGGGCGTCTGACGGATAAGATTGCCGTGTTATTGCCTTTTGAGCCGGAGGTATATGCTAGGGAAGCCATAGACTGCGAGTTTGTGGGACATCCAGTGGTTGAGGAGATAAAGGGGCATGTGGTTGACAGGGCAGCCCTATTTGAGGAATTCTCCCTAGACCCACAATCACCCGTGTTGGCGCTGCTTCCTGGCAGCAGGCACAGCGAGGTTGAACGCCATCTGCCTGTTATTGTGGAAAGTGTCAGGGTGTTAAAAAAAAAATGGCCTGATTTTCAATATATTATCCCGCTTGTCTCACATCTTGATCAGGCCAGGTACAGGGGAACCCTTGATGAGTTAATGGCGTTGGGGGTTGTTATCATACAGGACAGGGCAATTGACGTCATGTCGATCAGTACCTTAGCAGTAATAACATCAGGGACAGCGGCATTTCAGGCGGCCATTATCGGAGTACCTATGGTGGTAATATATAGGCTCTCTGCCTTTACCTACTACTCAGGTCGGCTTCTCATAAAGGTAAGGTACATCAATCTTGTCAACTTAATCCACGACACAGAGGTGGTCAAGGAGCTGATACAAGACAACGCCACACCAGAGATGATTGTCCATGAGATAGAGCGGCTTTATCAGGACTCGGCGGCAAGGGCACAGATGCTCAACGTCTTTTCACATCTGGGGTCACTATATGAACACAAAGATCCAACTAAGAGAGTCGTAGAGATGATAGCCGAGTTGACAGGGGATTAAGCCACCACAAATAATTGATTTTTTATATATGATGTTTTTGTATAACGCCTTATATGCTGGAGCACTGGGTCTACTGCTGCCCTTTGAGTATTTTAAGCGGCCTGTTTCGTTAAGAAAGAGGTGGTTGGCTGATAGATGCGGTTATCTTACCCTAAGCGATTGCGATGGTGCAACAGATAAAGCTCATCCTGTGGTCTGGCTTCATGCGGTGTCAGTTGGTGAGGTTATATCTGCCACACCACTAATAAAGAGGATATTAAAAGATGTAACCCCAAACGTAGTCCTCTCAACGGTTACAGATACTGGTCAGGCTGTGGCCAGGCAGAGACTAAAGACGTGTCCGCCTGACGTAAACAGGAATGACGTCTCTCAAGACAGCGTTAAACTCGTCTATATACCTTTTGACCTTCCACATATGGTTAGGCGGGCAGTCAGTAGTATACGGCCTGACATATTCATCTCGATGGAAACAGAGATTTGGCCAGAGATCTTTCATACCATGCACACAAACAACACGCCTGTTGTTATCCTTAACGGTCGAATTTCCTCTAAGTCATACAAGGGTTACAAAAAGATAAGGTTTTTTATGAAAGAGGTACTATCTGTAGTGACTTTTTTGGGGATGCAAAACGAGATCTATGCTGAGCGGATCATAGATATTGGGGCTGATGAGAGGCGGGTAAAGGTGATAGGTAATCTCAAGTATGACATAGAACCACCCACGGTTGTACCTCAATGGGCAGAGAGGCTGCCTGGGCCGGTTATTGTGGTTGGCTCTACGCACGAGGGCGAGGAGGAGATAATCCTACCGGTATACAAGCGCCTCAAAGAGCAGTTTCCGACGCTTACGTTGATCCTTGCCCCACGCCATCCGCAGCGCTTTGATGAGGTTGAGAGGTCGATCAAACGGGCTGGTTTGCGATGTTTCAGACGGAGCTTCTTTACACAGACGCTGCCTCAGACAGAGGTGATACTCTTAGATACCATCGGTGAGTTGGCGTCGGTCTATGGGGCTGGGGAAGTTTGTATGATGGGTGGCAGTTTTGTGGCCAAGGGTGGTCATAACCTCTTGGAACCAGCCGCATGGGCAAGACCAATTATCTGCGGCCCCTATATGGATAACTTCCCTATGACTGGTGAGTTTATCGAAAAAGGCGCTGCCATTAGCGTTAATGCCTATGGTCTCTACGACAGCCTTAAAGAGCTTCTTTCTGATGAGGCTCTTCGTCAAAGGATTGGGAGTGCAGCCAAAGATATATACAAAAAAAACTCTGGTGCCTTGGTTCGTTCTGTTGCCGAGATAGAGAAGATTTTGAGAGATGTGGTAAAATATTGAAACAGCGAAATGGAGGTTTAGCAATGCCAAAAACTATAGAACTATATCACAAACTCATAGGTAAGCTCGGAGAAGAGGGGACGGTAGCCATTATAGACACCTTCGATGAGGTAGTAGAAAAGGCAAAGTCTGAGACCGTTACTAAAAGGGACCTAAAGGAGGAGAACTACTTTTTAAAAGTGGAGCTGAAGGAAGAGATCGGCAACGTCAGAACGAAGCTGAAGGAAGAGATTACAGCGGTTGAGCATAGGCTAAATGAACGCATCACTGTTGAAGTAGGTAAGGTGAATGCTGAGATCGGTAGGATTAAACTTGAGCTGGAAAAAATATGGGCTGAGATCGGCAAGACTAATATTGAAATAGAAAAAGTACGAGCTGATATCGAACGTTCAAAAATAGACACTATAAAGTGGATTGCCGCAATAATGTTAGCTCAAACCGGCATAATCATCACTTTTATAAGGTTGCTCCAAAAATAGCGTACAATTACAATTTGTCTACACCTCCAAGCTTATGAGAGTTTGGAGTTTGTTGATATCGCTTAATCTAATGCGGTCGCCGGTTGTCTGGATGAGGCCTTTGTCTCTGAGTTTTATTATTGTGCGTGATACGGAGACTCTGCTCGTACCGGTCATATCAGCTATCTCTTGATGCGTCAAAGGGATCTTGACCATACCGCTGTCTGCGTACTTAATCAAAAGCGATACCACCCTGCCCTGTACATCCATAAAGGTCATGTCCTCCAAAAGGTTTTCCATGCTGAGGCGCTTATCACCAATTAGTTGTATCAGCTTTATCGCAATCTCTGGCCTCTTTCTAAGAAATTCTTCAAAAACGTTCTTGTTTATTGCAAAACCAGTTGACTTTTCAGTTGCCTCAGCCGTGTTGCTTCGCTCCTTTTCACCGGCTAAGGACATCTCACCAAAGAACTCCCCTGATTCTACCAGGTCAATGGTGAGTTTTCTGCCATCATGATAGAGCTTCGATATCTTGATACGGCCATTGTCTAGGAAATAAATACTGTGTGATGTGTCCCCCTGTACAAACACCGTCTCATCCTTATCGTAAGAAAAAGGTCTTGCATGTGCGTCAAGGTACATGAGCTCTGCCTCAGCTATATTACAAAACAAGGCGTTGTGTCTTAATCCGTCAACCTTCATCACGTTATCTCTGCTTCGTTGTGTATAGGCCGTTTATTGAAATGAAAAACACTTTCGTCATTCTAGTCTGTATGAAATAATAACATTTTGACAACATAAAAATACATAGTAACACATCGGTTCAGCGAGCTAAGGAGAGGGGGGCTTCTTTATCATTTGTCCTTGGTCTCTCCAATGATGTGAAATTTTTACAAACATAAGGGTAATAGTTCAGTATACGATAGAAACATTGTGTATAAACATGAGATATTACGGGGTCAAGGGGTCTGGTCCCCTTGTGGGTGGGTCTGAGGGAGGGCAAAGCCCTACCTTTTTGGGTAGTCCTGCACAAGTAGTGGTGACAGTAAACTTAACACCCTCCCCTAACCCCTCACATCAAGGGAGGGGGATTGAATATCACTACCTCTGCAGGACTACCGTTAGTTCTGAATTTTTACTGCACAGCCTCAAAAAACAACACCCAACTGGCACGACACATGCAAGATAAAGTTGTTATACAGTATTATGATATGGAGTGAGCTATGTTGAACATGATAATGCCTCTACCCGATAGACAAATATTTGACAGACAATAGATGGAGACAAGGTTGATAGGCAAAGATGACTTGTCGATAGGCAAACCTTTGACATACCCGATCTATGACCAAAGCGGGAAATTGATGCTCAAGGAAGGGTACGTTATCAAGGATGTCAAAGAGCTGCGACGCATCATAGAGTTAATGGGCATTAAGCCGGCAGATTTTTTCAGTTACGCTGCAGGTTTTTCCAAATTAGACAGGGTGAAACGTCCTATGGACTATGATAACGAAACCCCATTTGAACTCTTATCCGAGGTACAGGAACGCCTAGAATATCTGCTTGAAAACTACAAGACTGTAGATGACTTCCCTGGTAAGGTACTTGCCCTTAGCAATACCATCCAACAGATATGTTACGATGATGAGGACCTGGCTCTTGGTATCATGTTGATGGACAAACAGATGCGCTATACCATCAAACACCCTATCCACACAGCCATTATCTCTGAGATTATAGCCAAGCGCCTAGACTGGTCAATTGACAAACGTCAGCAGATGCTGGCTGCAGCCCTGACCATGAACCTATCTATGGTTAAGCTGCAAGAATCCTTATACTGGCAAAAAGAAAGCCTTAACGAAGAACAAAAGAAACTGTTGAAAAACCACCAGGAACAAACCGTTAGGGTACTGCAAGCCCTTGGTGTAACGCAACAGAATTGGCTTGCAGGGGTGTTTCAACATCACGAGGCAATTGATGGCAGTGGCTATCCGAGGGGTATTAGTGGTGAACAGATCTGCCATACAGCTCGAATCATCTCTCTATCTGATACCTATAGCGCCATGATCTCCGGCAGGGGATATCGACCTCCTATGCAGGCTAATGCGGCCATGAAGAACATATTTATGGACAAGGGCAGTCACTTTGAAGAGGAGCTTGGTCTATACTTTATCAAGACCATAGGTATTTACCCCCCAGGGTCGTTTGTAAAACTGGCCAATAACGAGATCGCCGTCGTGACATACAGGGGGGAGAAGGCCAACTGCCCAATCGTACACAGCATCCAGAGGCCAAACGGCGACCCCATGCCAGCACCCTTTAGACGTGATACCTCAAACAGCAAATACGCCGTAATAGAGGTAATCCACCCTTCAAAGGTTAAGTTCAACATCAATCTCCATCAGCTATGGAGCTATGGCACATTTAAAAAGACAGGTTCCGCACGTAGACGTCACGAGCGGGTACTGACTAATCTCCCTGCAAAGGTCTTTGATCTTAACACGATCACCTCTATCGACGTATCTATAATAAATATAAGTAAGAGCGGGTGCTTATTGAAGATTCCTGTGGTAAATCCATTTAAAAAACCGCCTCAGCTCAAGATCGATAACACCTACTATATCACCTTCAGGATATTAGAAAGAAATGTGGAGCATATAAAATTTACCATCAGAAACTCTAAGATAAGCGATGACTGCCAGCTCGTTGGAGGCATGTTTATAGACCTGACAGAAGAAAGCAGAACCATAATACGTCTCTATTCAAAAAAGATTATGGCCTCTACCAATAACTAGCGCTCATACAGCGTCAGTACAGAGCTAATAAAGGTGGTACTCACTCCTAACACCCCTCAAACACACCCTTTACCTCAATCTCAAGCCCATCTATTACCTTCGACTGGGTGCATAAGAAACTTATGGGTCGTCCTGTCATTGCCGTGCTCGACAGGGCAATCCACAAGCTAATAGATTCCTGCTTTCGCAGGAATGACATAATTTCCCACGACTTTTATATGCACCCTTCTTTTTGGTTTACTTGAATTTGTAGTGCTTCCTGACCGGTTCTTTGACCTCCCACGTGCAGGACAACCCCTCTGGAAAGGTAACGAAATCGCCCTTGCCAAATTCCACTATCTTGCCATCAGCGGTTTTAACTGCAACCTTGCCGGCAAGTAGATAGCACATCTCTGTGGAGTCGTATGACCAGTCAAACGTTGATACCTCCTTTTCCCAGATAGGCCACCTTGTAACGCCCATATCACTAAGCTCTTTATCAGTGGGTTTGTTAAGCTTTATCTCTTCCATGTGATTTCCCCCCTTGACTGTCTGATTATTCGCCGATCAAGTTTACGGCTACTTTACGATTTCTATGTCTGTTGTCAAAATCAGCCAACACCACCTGCTGCCACGTACCAAGGAGCAATGCCCCGTTGTCAAAGGGTATGGTCAACGATGGCCCCTGTAGCGCCGCCCTCACATGGCTAAAACCGTTGCCATCACCCCAGGTCTGATTGTGAAAGTAGTTCTTGCCATAGGGGGCCAGCTCTTCATAAAGCTCCTTCATGTCTTTTATCAACCCTGATTCGTACTCAAACGTTGTGATGGCGGCGGTAGAACCTATAACAAAGACAGTCATTATACCATTGCTCAACGTTGAGTTACCTAAGATGTTCCTCAGATGTCCTGTCAGGTCAATGAGATCGCCATCGCCGTTTGTGCTCAGGGTTATATACTCATTAATCACTTTCATACGAACACCTCCAAACGTCTAACTATAAGAGGTCTTAGGAAGTATACCGACGCCGGATTCGTCTATGTGCAGTCTGAACCTGTCCTTGTTTGGATCAAAACCGAGCGTCTCAGACTCATTAATTATGTTATGTTTATCAACTATAACGTTCTTCAAACGACTTCCCTTCTTAATGTGAACCGACTCTAAAATAATGCAATCGTCTATCTCGACCCCTTCTTCAATAATAACACCGCTTCTGATTATGGAATTGTTAATGGTAGCGCCCTTGATATAGACTCCGTCAGATATGAAGCTATTGTTAATCGTACCGCTGATTATCTTGGCGGGCGGTACCAAGGATAATTCAGGATGTATTGGCCATTTTGGATTAGATATATCAAAGATCGGGTATTCGCTGAGCATATCCATGTTTGCCTCTTTGAAGGCCTTAATGGTTCCTACGTCGCGCCAGTATCCGACTTCCTCGTATGGTTTTGTGCCAGGAACCTTGTTAAGTGAGAAGTCGTAAGCAAAGAGATTGACCTTGCCAACAAGCTTTGGCAGTATGTTACCGCCAAAGTCGTGTTCGTTCTTTTTCTGGGCATCCGACAGGGATTCTAAAAGTATGTTTGTATCGAAGATGTAATTACCCATTGATATATAAGCCTGTGTCGGATCGTTTGGCATAGGTGAGGGATCTTTGGGTTTCTCCTCAAATCTCTCAATAAGACCGTTTGCCTTTGCTTTAATGACACCAAAGGCTGATGCCTGCTCTATGGGGACAGGCCGGGCTGCAACGGAGACCTTTGCATCGTTGGAGATATGAAAGTCTAACATCTGGCTTACGTCCATTTTGTAGATGTGATCGGCTCCAAATATGGCCACATGCGTGGGGTTAAACTGCTGAATAAGGTTTACGTTTTGCAGTACGGCATCCGATGTCCCCTGAAACCACTCCGTGCCCTTACGCATCTGAGGTGGAACGATTGTTATAAACTGGTCGCGAGATACAGAGGTTTGACTCCAGTTCTCCTGGACGTGCTTAATCAAGGACTGTGACTTGTACTGTACCAGTAAGTATATGGAATACATACCTGAGTTAATGATGTTACTAAGGACAAAGTCTATAATCCTGTATCTGCCTCCAAACGGCACTGAAGGTTTGGAACGAATTGCGGTTAAAGGAAAAAGCCTCCTGCCCTCACCACCTGCCAGTATTAATGTCAAAACCCTTGGATGCATAAAAGATACCTCCTAAATATTATCTTTTTAAGGTTGGTTGGCAACACTGACGTAAGCCATTCTAAGTTGACTCAACACATCAGTGATATACTTATTTTCTGTGTCGTCCAGGTTACCTTTCGTCTTACCCTGCAACATTGCTATCATGTCTATCAGATACTGAGCCACTGTTAGATCTTTATATGACTCGCCGCTGGGGTCTTGCAAGATGCCAAGACTTACCATGACGTTTGTGCTAAGACCTGCTATAAAGTTTATAAAACTTGCCTCCGGCAATGTATGACTGCCGTTACAGGAACAATCATCATGTGTGTGTGTCTGTTCATGCCAATGAGCGTCTTGTCTTCTTCCATTATCGCCCTGCTCATCCTTTACATCCTCATCTTGCCAGAGTTTTCGCTTATCTCTGACCTCAAAACCCTTTCCTTCTTCGTCTTTTTCCATACGTTACCCCTTAAAATAATTTAATTTTGGATTATAACATAATATTAAACTCGATGTTCAAATTTTTTATTGTGAGTTTAACTCAATATCTGAGAGTTTGATAGTATGAAGCAAGACGAATATATATGTGAAGTAAAGTTCATTGGCTAGGTATATGTCATACTAAGTTGCATCCAAAAAAGTTGAACTTTAATGGGGTCAAGGGGACTGGTCCCCTTGTGGGAGGGTCTAGGGAGGGCAAAGCCCTCCTTATTCATTTTCACAGCCTTAAGTCAACAGCATTAGGAGACAGGGTCTCCCCGTCTATACTAATGCTGTTATAAACGCAACTTGGTATGAGAACCTCCAGAGACAATACCCTGAAGATAGCAGTAGCTCATAGGCTTGTCAGTTACAACTTTGGAAATTTTTTTAATATCTCAAAAATATACAGTGTTCACCTTATTGTAAGATTGTATTTATCCTGTTAGAATAGCGTATGATCAAATATTTGTTTGTATTATAATATGTATCCTCATTAAAAAGTAGGGTAAAAAAGTTCATGATTTTCAATACTATGGATTCCCACTTTCGTGGGAATGACAGTAATGAGCGTTTTCCAAATATGTCATTCCACAGCCTGCCCCTGGCTTGAACAGAGGTAAACAGGAATCCAGTAAGCGTAAAAGCATAGTTACCATGAAATATAAAGAAGATACCCGTCTTATTTATTTAAGAATGCTATAGGACAACAATCCTATCTTCCTGGATCCCATAGCCTATTAGTTTATTGATCTTCTCCCGTTTTAACCCTGTATCGGCAACGACGATCAGCTCACTTCTGTCTCTGGCTGATTCAATAGGCATAACTGTGAAGCCGCAGAAGGATGCCCCTCCACCACCGTCATAAACGGCGCTGACCGACAAAGACACGTTGACCGCAACGCTGCACAACACCTCTGCAGCAGCGTTTGGTCCATAGACGGTAAACTTACTGACGTTACGACTCGTAAGCGTATTTATACATGCAAAGGCCCTCTGTAGATAATGCTCGTTCTGGTGAGCCATTGTCTGGAAAAAACCCCTTATATTATAAACCTTTTTGAAGATATCTTTGGGATTCCTTATGAACTTGTTTGTTTTAATAATGAATTGTCGTATGGTTGCTATCAGAAGATTAATCTTTATTTTTATGTTCAGTAGTGGTTTATTAAAGACATTATCCCTTTTCCTCTGTGATTTTTGTTTTCTTGATAATTCGTTAAGTTGACTAACTGTCCATTGCCCTATGTTCAGTTTGTAATCAGAGTTAAGCGGTAAAGCTACATGGAGATCGTCATTGTTTAACCTATGAGCTTTGATGATTGGGTTTTCTGTAAGTGGCAAGACACGCCCCGTTGAGCTGGACTCAAGCGATGTCGTTGATATATATCGTCCATCGTGTGGGCCGAGGTAGTTATTCTTACCGTCGGTACCGGGGTGCCATACGTGGTACAGGAACTCACTCTGGTGCCACACCTCTTTCTTCCCTGCGTTAATCAACCTGAAGGTCATCTCATAAGGGCCACAGATATGCCCAAAGTAGTCTATATGTTCATCCGCCCCTCCGATGTGTATAAGATCTCTACGAAGAGCACACATGCAAGCCCCATAGTTGAGCGTATGAAGCGGGTCTTCTTTATCCTGTAACCCCGTGCTTTTACCGTTTTTGAAGTTGATACAACCTTTGCCCTTGATGTCCTCTATCGGGGGGGTGTTAAACGGATAGAATCTCCTGTCTGAATTTCTTATCTCATCGAGGTGTAAGACGATACCGTTATCCTTTCTGAACTCATCAACGATGGTTTCCACAAAGGCAGGGGTGAAAACGGCGTCCGAATCACAGAAGGTTACGACCTGCCCCCGGCTGGCTAAGATACCAACGTTGTACATGAGGTGTTTATGATAACAGGTTGTCTCAGGCATATCTAAGACAATCCACCTGTCTATAATCGACGCCACACCTGAGTCCTTACACTCTTGGAGCATATTAAGGATTTCTGTTGAGTGTCTATCGTAGTATTCTATCCAGATCAGTTCGTACTGCTCTCTCTCTACGGTCTGCGTGTTGAGGTACTTAAGGGCATGAAAACTCTCTCGACACGACCAGTCAAGAAGTACAATGCTAATATGTGGAGGTGATGTCAGTTGATTATCGAATAATACGTCCATTATCTCTTAAAATGTCTGTAGTAGCGTTCGTTTGCTAATTGAAGCATCTCCCTGTCGCCTTTGGTATCTCCATAGGTATATATATAACTTGACTCATTCAGGTTGTAGTTTTCTCTGATACGGCGAACCTTTTCAGCCCCATAGCAGTTCTTAGTACCAAGCCTGCCTGTGATTTTACCGTCCTTAGTCTCTATCTCTGTAGCGATGAGATCAATGCCTTGCAGGTCGCACCACGGACTTATATAGTAACGCAGGGACGCTGTTACAATGACCACCCTGTGGCCTTGAGACTTATGCCAGTTTAGGCGTTCCATAGCGCTTTTTTTCAGGAGTCTTGGTAATTGATGTTTTGAATAATCAGATGCGGTCTTTTCAAAGATGTTGAAATCCCAACCTTTATAGAAGTGATGTATAACCTTTTCTTTTAACTTATAGTTGGGCATGACCTTGATGAGGTAGAGTACTATATATGGCAGCAACAACATCACACCTGTTAGCAGCAGCTGCCATTTTAGACTGAACACAAGGAAATCCCTGAAACTATCCCTCTTGGTTATCGTACCATCGAAATCAAAAAATGCTATCTTATACATCTACGCTTTACGCTTATACTATAGCATATCCTTAGAATGTTCACAATACGTCACTAAATCCGTCCTTGAACTTACTGAATATAAGGCAGCCAAGTGCTAATAGTCCTATGGACATTGCTGATAAGGTAAGCATAGAAGCTGTTGCTGGTGTTTCTCTAAAGAGTACAATCTTATGGTATACAGAGGCGTAGTGGGCGAATGGATTGAGAAAAAACAGTATTCTGAACTTTTCAGGAATCTTGTCAATGCTGTACATGATTGGAGAGAGGAAGAAGAGCCCTTGCATACCTTGGCCAATTAAGTAGGTTATGTCTCTTAAGAAAGGCATCAGGGCAGCCAATATCATACCAATGCCCATCGTAAGAAGCATTTGCAGTATGATTATAGGGATCAGCAAGAAATAAACCGGTGAAAAGGTTGATAAAATAGAATAAACAATAATAAATATAATAAAGCCCATAACAGGTTGTACGTAGCTGGCTATGGTTGCTGATATAGGAAGATAGATGTTGGGGAAGGAGACTTTTTTGATCATATCGCTGTGTTCGATGATAGAGGTGGAGGCTCTTGTGATCCCATCAGCAAATGCGCTCCACAAGAGCAGTGTCGATAGAAGGAAGTATAGGTATGGGATATGGGTGTTTGTTGTTCCTGCGTATGGCCTCGCTCTTATGATCTCATCAAAGACGAACCAGAATATCAGTATCTGCGACAATGGAAGCACTACTGTCCATAAAACACCCAGTATGGAACCAGCGTACTTGCTCTTGATATCCTTCTTTATGAAGTAAATCAGTAAACTGAGATTGCTAAACATACAGTGGTAGTATTATATACTAAACGTATCTGAATTTAAACACGGATCTGTTATAGTATTGTTTCAGCCAGTTCCTAATTATTATTAAAGTAGCCGTAATAGTTCACCTCCTATAGAGAGTACAAAATTAACTTGACAGTAAATACAAATGAAGTTACAATTGTTTTGTCAATAATATGATAAGAGATAAGAAGTGGATAGAATAGCAGCAGAGACATTATTATGATTCAGGCAAGGAGCCGACAGTAGCAAAGCTGCTTGAGTAACACCTTGAGAATATACAGTTAAAGGAGAAGTTAGCTGGTTTGGATAATAACTCCCAAAACTCGTCCAAGCCTCCCTCTACGGATCATTTCAAAGGTAACAAGGAAAAAGAGAAGAGTGGTAAGAGTAAAAGACGTAAAGCTGGTGGTCAGCCAGGGCATA
>PEAB01000005.1 GCA_002753395.1 Nitrospirae bacterium MYbinv3
TTTCGATAAAAGAGAAAGTTGAGTATTTTTTGCGTTAATAAATACACAATAGACCTTTTGAAAGTAGTAAAGTAGATGTTTTTAAAGTTCTTCTATTTTCTTTTTGCAAGAGGCTCTGCTTGACAAAACTTTTTAGGCTAAGTATACTGTAAATGATTGAAGTGCTCTATAAGTATTGAGAGCGATTGCAGATACTATTATTTTATTATGATAAAGAAAGCTACAGAAAAGATTCAGTTAGCGCAATTGAATAAACCTATCGAAGACAAATAGTACCCAATATCAAAAAGTTTACTAGGAGGTATGCTTTGCACATAATTATGATTGCTTCGGAGTGTGCGCCGGTTTCTAAAGTAGGTGGATTGGCAGACGTAGTAGATGGGTTAGGCCGTGAGCTCATTAACAAGGGCCATAAGGTCGAAATAATCCTCCCTTATTATGACTGCATGAATCATTCGCTCGTTTATGATCTACAAGAAAATCTGGTGGCCATATCGGTATCATATGACGGAAAGCGAATATTTTGCACTGTGCACCGTGGCATAGTACATGATAACGTTTGCTACTTTATAAGGCCAATGTCGGAGGAGAAATACTTCGACAGAGGTATTTTTTACGGCGCAGGAGATGATGAGGAGCGTTTTACCTTTTTCTGCCTTGCCGCTATAGAGTTGTTAAGGGAAATCGGAAGTCAGCCCGACATCATACACTGTCACGACTGGCAGACTGCCCTCATCCCTGTGCTTTTAAAATGGAAGTATAAAAATACACCTCTGGCAAGTTCAGCTAAGACGTGTTACACCATTCACAACATAAGGCACCAGGGAAAGCTCACAGACAAGTCGTTAGTAAAGGCAGGACTGGATCCATCCTCTTTAACAGGCAAAGACTCTATGTTGGATGACTCCAACCACGGTTATATAAATCTTATGAAGGGTGGCGTCATTTACTCTGACTACGTAACCACCGTCTCTCCAAATTATGCTTTAGAGACCAGGACGTCAAAGTTAGGAGAAGGGCTTGAGGGTGTTCTCTCATTACATGCAAACAAGTACGAGGGTGTCATAAATGGCGTTGACTACGACACCTGGAACCCAGCAACTGACTGCTGCATCCCTTTCAACTACAGCGTTGACACAATTGAGGATAAGTTTAAGAACAAGGAACACCTGAAAAAAACGCTCTCCCTTCGCAATTCCTTTAAACCTATAATATCAGTCGTGGGTCGCCTGGATGTGCAAAAGGGTGTTCACCTCATCAGACACTCTATCTTAAGTGCCCTCAACAACGGTATGCAGTTTGTCCTTCTTGGCACATCCCCAGATAAAGAGATAGCAGAATACTTTTTTCACCTCAAACACTACCTAAAGAACAACCCTGACTGTCATATTAATCTCACCTATGACGAGGAACTCGCCCACCTCATATACGCTGGTTCAGATATGATACTGATACCAAGTCTCTATGAACCCTGCGGGCTGACTCAGATGATAGCCATGAGATACGGCACAGTGCCCATTGTCAGAAAAACTGGCGGACTCAGTGATACCGTCTTTGACGTAGATCTCTCCGACAGACCTAATACAGAACGAAACGGTTTTACCTTTAACGACTTCACCTACGACGCCGTTGAGTTGACACTAAAGAGGGCAGCAACAACGTGGAACGAAAAACCATACACATTTAGAGAGATCTTGTTGACAGGTATGAAAGCAGATAACTCATGGACAAAGCCAGCGGAGAAATATATAAATGTTTATAACAAATTAACAGGAAAACAATAGTAAGGTGAATACTACAGTTTCCTACAATCTATGTACGATGATTACATTAAAGTATTTTCTTTAGATACACCATTTAAAAAATAAGTAAAGGAGACACTATGGAAACAGTTCTAGCTAAAACCAACTTAGGAGGAAACAATAAAGTAGAAGATGGGCATGGGATAGGCTTCTTGCTATCTGACTCTTCAAAATATCCGATAACTGAGGAATACGAAATCCCACCTAAGTATGATATTGACACCATAGTAGCACTGCCGGTTAACGAAGACAAGATCTTTGTTTACTGGGAATTAACAGAGAACTTGTTGTTAGATAGATTACAGAACCCTGCGGCGTCCTATTTCACCATAAAGGTTTACGAAATAAACGCAGGGGAGAAAAAGGGTAATATCGAAAAGGAGATCTGGACAACTCAGGCTGAGGAACCGCTGGGTGAGGTCTACATGCCCTGTTCTGGTGCATTTAGACCTATGGTAGCGGTAATAGGCGTAGAGAGAGACAGTGGGTTTATAGAACTCTTAAGGTCAAATCAGATAAACATCCCATCCTTTAAGGTGTTGGGTCTTAAGGATGAGTTATGGGGTAAAGGGGTTTTAATCCCAGATGAGGAAAAAATTACTGAGAAACCAAAGGTAATATCTGAGATAGAAAAGGCCTCAGACATCTCGGATATCTTTGAAAAAGAGATGGGAATAGTAAGTCAACTATTAGATATAAGGTTTAAAGATTCGGAGAGCATTGAGGTAATCCTAGCGCTAATAGAAAAGCTCAAGCACCTCTCTGGAAACGAAAAGACAATGCTTGATCTTATAAAGCAATTCTTTGAAACAAGGACAAAGGATATCCAACTACTGAGTCTCTTCATTGATTTTATAAAGTTTATGAGTCAAAGGAACAAAGTGAAAGATGAAGAATCTTTATCCGTCACGGAATACTTTGAAAAATTAAAAGAAGCAGCCGGTATGCCCGGCTCAAGCGAAATGCTGTCAAGTAAAAGGAGCTAAACCGATGATACAGGGTTATTGGTTACCGGTTTTACATTCACATCTGCCATTTGTAAAGCATCCGGAGTTTGACTATTTCTTAGAGGAACACTGGCTCTTTGAGGCTATTTCTGAGACATATATTCCGCTTCTTATGAGATTAAAGAAGTTTGAATCAGAGAATCTAGAGTTCCGTTTGACTGTATCGGTATCCCCGCCTCTTGCCGAAATGCTGGCCGATGCTTACCTCACCGAGTCGTTCTTGAAGTACGTTGACAAGCTCATAGAGCTTTCTCAAAAAGTATTGAAGCGATTGAGGTCAGACAGTGGTTTGCTTCCAGTTGCAACGTTCTACTACAAGAGGTTTCTTGAGATCCGGACTTTTTTTACTGAGGTCATTGACTGTAGCGTGTTAAACGGTTATAAATACTTTTCTCAAAAAGGCTGGCTTGAGGTTATTACGTGTGGGGCAACCCATGGTTTCTTGCCGCTTCTGAGGACGAATGTCAGGTCTGTGGAGGCACAGATTGACCTTGCAGTACAGTGTCATAGTCAACACTTTGGCAAGACTCCGGATGGAATATGGCTGCCAGAATGTGCGTATTACGAGGATTTAGACGAAATACTTAAAAAGTACGGTCTTAAATATTTCTTTATGGAGTCGCATGGTCTGGCAAACGGTGTGCCCTCGCCGAGGTATTCTATATACGCCTCTGCTTTTACGTTAAACGGGATGGCGGTATTTGCCAGGGATCCTGAGACTTCAAGACAAGTGTGGAGCTCGGAGTCAGGCTATCCAGGGCACTCAGACTACCGGGACTTCTACAGGGACATAGGCTTTGACCTTGAAATGGACTATATAAAACCGTACATATCTCCTGATGGCAACAGGGTTTTCACAGGCATCAAGTACTATAGGATTACAGGAACCACTGAGGACAAATTACCCTATGACCCCCTTGCGGCATTTCATAGGACCAAGTTTCACGCCGAGCACTTCTGCTCTGCAAGATACAAACAGGTAGAGGCACTACGCTCCTCTATAGACAGGCCGCCGCTGATTGTTTCACCATACGATGCCGAACTCTATGGACACTGGTGGTATGAGGGACCAGATTTCTTGTATCACGTGCTCTTACAATTGCAGAAGGATAATATCATACAACCCATAACCGCACCTGAGTACCTCAAAGAGTATCCCAAGAATCAAACCGTATGTCCAAGTCCCTCCTC
This sequence comes from Nitrospirae bacterium MYbinv3, assembly GCA_002753395.1. GTDB lineage: Bacteria > Nitrospirota > Thermodesulfovibrionia > Thermodesulfovibrionales > Magnetobacteriaceae > Magnetobacterium. The sequence continues at coordinate 4,001 of PEAB01000005.1, forward strand.
GTGGGGTGAAAACGGGTACTACGAGGTCTGGCTCAACAGCGATAACGACTGGATATACAGACATCTCCACTTTATGGCAGATACCATGCAAAAATTAGCCGATGAGTACTATGACATGTCAACAGAGGACACAGAGACCGAAAAACTCTACACAAAGGTGCTGAACCAATTGGCAAGAGAACTCCTCCTTGCTCAAAGTAGCGACTGGGCATTCTTGATAACCCAGGGGACTGCCATTGAGTATTCAGTTAAAAGAACCAAGGAGCATATATCTAACTTCAACCAGCTCTTAGAGAGCTTTCAGAAAAATAACGTTGATATGATATTTCTCAACTGGATTGAGTATAAGAATTCCATATTCGAGAATATAGACTTCAGGGTGTATTCAAGTAGAAATTAGGGTATAGTTCAGTATACGATTGAAACATTGTGTATAAACTTATCGATATATGGGGTCAAGTGGAATAGGCCCCTCGTGGGAGGGTCTAGGGAGGGCAGAGCCCTCCTTATTTATCTTCATAGCCTTAAGTCAACAACATTAGGGTGTATATGCTTGTTAAATGCTTTTATGCTGTGCTATCATTAGTTTAAGCTATATTTTGACAGGAGGGTATTATGAAATGGTTCAATAACAAAAAAATAGGCACAAAACTGATGCTAAGCTTTATTGTCGTATCTTTGATTTCAGCCTCAATAGGTTATGTAGGCGTTGTTAATCTACATAAGTTAGATGATGCGGCTACAATGCTTTATGAAAAGTCAACCCTTGCTATTGTTTATTTTGCAACTATTGGTGAAGGATTTCAAAGAATTCGCACTAATATTAGAGGGGTTTTACTGACTGACAATGAATCAGAACAACAAAAATATCTTGGTGTGTGTAAGCAGGTTAAAGAAGACATAATCAATAATGCCGAGGCATATAAGAGTACGTTTTCTTCTGATGAAGGCCGTGCCATGCATAAGGAATTCATGGACGCCTTCAATGCCTATGCACCTTTACTTGATAAAGAGATTGCACTTGGACATGAACATAAATTGCCTCAATTAAAAGAACTAGTTAATGGTGATGGTGCAAAGGCAGAAAGAGCTGTCGTTCCACTTATTAGAAAAATCATCGAGTTTAACGATAAGGCTGCAAAGGACATTTCTGCTAAGAACACAGTTCTGGCACACTCTATAAGTAATACTATCATCATCTTCACAATCATTGGTATGTTAATAGCTATATTCTTAGGCTATTTCATAGCGCGTATAATCTCAGTGCCGGTGAAAAAAATGGCCGATGTAGCAGATAAACTGGCCGTTGGCGATGTAAACGTAAATATTAATGTTGACACAACAGACGAAATTGGTATGCTTGCACATTCATTTCAAAACGTTGTGGATAATATCAAAGAGGCTGCAAACATCTCAGAAAAGATAAGCTCAGGGGATGTATCGGTTATCATAAAACCAAAATCCGATAAGGATGTACTATCCATAAGTATGGCCAAGGTCGTAGATACCCTAAATGGGCTAATCTCGGAAGCTGCAACGCTTACTGAGGCAGCAGTTAATGGCAGACTAAGCGTTAGAGGCAATGTAAGCAAATTTCAGGGCGGCTACAAAGAGATAGTCTCGGGGGTGAATAACACGCTTGACGCCGTTATAGGCCCATTAAACGTCGCAGCCCAAAACATAGACCGTATAAGCAAGGGAGACATCCCTGATAAGATAACCACTGAATACAATGGCGATTTCAACGATATCAAGAACAACCTCAATGCCTTGATTGAGGCAGAAAAACAGATAACGACTCTCGCTGAGGAGTTATCTAAAGGCAATCTGGAAATTAAAATTAGGGAACGCTCTGAAAAAGACAAACTTATGCAGGTCCTGGCACAAATGATAGACAAGCTCATAGAAGCGGCAAACGCCTCCGAAAAAATAAGCGTTGGGGACGTCTCGGTTGTCATAAAACCTAAGTCCGACAAGGATATCCTGTCCATCACAATGGTCAAGGTTGTAGAGACCCTCAAGGGGTTGATCTCAGAGGTTGCGATGCTTACAGAGGCTGCCGTAAATGGTCGATTGAACGTCAGAGGCAATGGAGATAAGTTTCAGGGCGGCTACAGAGAGATAGTCATGGGGGTTAACAAAACGCTTGACGCCGTTATAGGCCCATTAAACGTTGCAGCCAAGTACATAGACCTCATAAGCAAGGGGGACATCCCTGAAAAGATAACTGTTGAGTACAAGGGTGAGTTCAACGACATCAAGAACAATCTAAATATGCTTATTGAGGCAGAGATGTTGGTAACGTCTATCGCAGAGGAGTTGTCGCATGGCAATCTTCAGATAAACGTAAAGGAACGTTCTGATAAAGACAAACTCATGCAGGAATTGTCTCAGATGGTAGAAAAACTCAAAGACGTAGTGTCCAGGATTCAATTGGCCTCTGACGAGGTGACAGATGGCAGTACGCAGTTAAGCACTGCGTCTCAGGAGTTGTCCCAGGGGGCAAGTGAGCAGGCGTCATCAGTAGAGGAGGTGTCCGCTTCCATGCAGCAGATGTCCGCTAATATCAAGAGTAACGCCGAGAATGCGTTTCAAACGGAGAAGATCGCCATCAAGTCATCCCAAAACGCTAAGGAAAGCGGTGAGGCAGTGACAAAGACTGTAAAGGCCATGAAAGATATAGCAGAAAAAATAACGATAATAGAAGAGATAGCCAGACAAACAAATCTGTTAGCCCTTAATGCAGCCATCGAGGCGGCTCGTGCCGGGGAACATGGAAAGGGGTTTGCTGTTGTGGCCTCCGAGGTGCGTGAATTAGCTGGCAGGAGTCAGTCCGCAGCGGCTGAGATCAACAATCTTGTATCATCAAGCGTTGACGTATCGGAGAAGGCCGGTGAGATGTTAAAGGCCCTGGTGCCTGATATCCAAAAGACGGCTGAACTGGTACAGGAGATAAGCTCCTCCAGCTCTGAACAAAACTCAGGGGCGGATCAGATCAATAAGGCCATCCAGCAATTAGACCAGGTAATCCAGCAAAACGCTGCAGCAGCAGAGGAGATGTCCACAACTTCAGAGGAATTATCAGCGCAGGCAGAGCAGATGCAAATCACCATCGGCTTTTTCAAGATGTCAAGTGAGGATAAACTTATAAGTAAGTCTGAGACGCCATCTAAAAGACAAAGGGCAAGGGCAACGGACACAAGGATGATAGGCAGCGATCGCCGCGGAGATTTTAAAAGGCAGCAGACAAAGCAGGACATGAGGGGAAAACGCATTGGCCCTAACCTGCATCTGAGCGACGATGAAAGAGAACATGCAAAAGACAACGAGTTTGAACACTTTTAGCTTGTGGAAGAGTTGAAGGAATGGGGGGCACTCATGCTCCCAATGTTTAAGACAAACGTTAAGTGCATCTTCTTTATATGTCATGGTAACTATAGCTTTTAAGCTTTTCGGTAGTCCTGCACAAGTAGTGGTGACAGTAAACTTAACCCCCTCCCCTAACCCCTCACATCAAGGGAGGGGGATAGAATATCACTACCTCTGCAGGACTACCGCTCTTCAGAATGCTTAATGCCTCATCCGTCGAACTTGCAGAGAAGACATCCGTATAAATAGAACCAATGTGCCACCTCATCATTTCAAGTATCTTTATCTCATCTTCAACTATAAGAAGTTTTCAATCTTTGACCATGTAATCATATCCTCTTTTAAATCGGTATTAAAATGCGAAAGACGCTACCCTGTCCTTCTGTGCTCTCAACCTCTATAGTCAACCCAAACTCCCTTGCTATCGAGTTAACGATGGTCAGTCCCAGACCTGTTCCCTCACCCACATCCTTTGTTGTATAAAATGGCTCAAAACAACGCCGTCTCACATCTTCAGACATGCCAATGCCATTGTCCTGTATCTCCAATATGGCTTTACCTATCCCATTACTTAGGAACAATCGCAGTGCCACAAATTTCTTGTATCCCGTGTAATCCTTCCTATCTTTTTTGTCTAATGCGTATCTAGCATTGGTAAGGATGTTTACAACTATTTGTTCAAACTTCTGTGAATTTAACCTTACCTTTGGGACCTTTTCTCCAACGGTAACTGTCAGGTCAATTGCATGAAGCCGGAACTGCTCTCTGAAAAAAGACAATGCCTTATCTAATGTCTCTGAAAGGTCTATAGGCTCATAGTCGTTGACATTGAGTCTTGCAAAGGAGCGCATATTGTTGATTACGGTAGTAGCGCGTTTAACCTGACTGATGATCTCATTTATTGCTTCAAACTCCATCTTTACGTTAGGGGCATTTCCCTCAGTTGGCTCCAAGTTCTTTGTAAAATATTTCCTTATGCCCTCTGCGGCAAGTCTTATTATGGTAAGAGGCTGATTTAGTTCGTGGGCCACACCGGTAGACATCTCACCCAGTGCCGACAGCCGTCCAGCATGTACCAGTTGTGTGTTTTTTTCCTGAATCTCCATTTCTTTTGCTTTTATATCGGTTATGTCTCTTGCAATGCAGATTATAGACCCTGTTTGCTCCACACTCTCCGATATATTTGACGCTGACAAGAGAACTGATACAGATTGTCCATCCTTGCGCATCAATAATATTTCCAAGTTGCCTACAATTTCGTTGTTAATTAGTTTTGTCAGTATGATCTCTTTAACAAAGTCCTTATTATCAGAGTCATCACCCTTTATAATAGTATTTAGATTACTTGTTATAATCTCTTCCTCCTGAAATCCTAGCATTTGAGTCAGATGTTCGTTTATGGAAAGTATCACGCCATTCTTATCTATGATTAAGATAGCATCGTGTATTGAGGACATAATATTTTCTATATATGTATGAGATTTGACAAGACGCCCGGTTAACCTCTTCTGTTCAGATATAAGTCCATAGGTTGCCAACCAGCCAACAAAGAGTAATACGAGTATGATAGCCAGTCCTGTGAAAAGCCTTACTCTGACGTCATTTGTGAGTCTATTGAATGATTCGCTGCTACAGTAGACCACAATAAGCCCTATAAGTTCCTTGGTTGTGTTCATATACAGGGGTACCTGTGTGACAATACAATCCTTGCAGGCCACATCGCCAAGCTCCACGTCAAGTGTACCGTTTCGAGTCTTGATAACGTCATAGTCTAACGTCATAGACATCTTCACTATGAAAGGACGTTTGGTTACAGGGTCTTCAAGTAATAGCATGTTCTCTATTGCCCTGATTAGTCTATTGCGTGTTAAATTATCCACTGGCATTGATAATATGTCGGCCAGTATCTTTGCTTGCAAAGTGGCCACAACTCTATAGTTTGACTCTACTGACAGCTTAAGTCTCGGCTCTAATATGAATAACCAGTATATTGCCACTAAACTCACCATAGCAGCAAAGATAAATAAGAACAAGATGGTTATAAGAACCTGAATATTCTTTTTCGTTGCTATCGGTTTTTCTCTATTCATGATACTTGGCCACTCTTAAAAAAAAATCTTTTAATCGGATACCAACATTGTTCAGCGCCTGTTTGTTCACGTATGGAAGGATTCTGTCTCCAACAAAGATTCCACAAGGCACGCCGCTTTCAACATCCCTGATAAACGGTGAAAACACAAGGATCTTATTCTCTATACCAAATCTGACAATCGCTTCTATATCATTATAAAAGCGTTGGGTTAAAAATATTCCTGCCGGAGGATTCTTCTTATATCTATGGAGCGAGTTTAGGTCTTCAACCTTGATTTCAATTGAGATACCTCGAATGCCTTTTATGGCCATAAGGCTGGCTGCCATCTTGTTAGCAGAATCGCTATCGTCTCTAAAGAGGAGAACGATAAGTAGTTTCCCATCGGCATTTGCTTTAGAGGCAATGTCCTGGTCGGCTGCGAGAAAGCTTGGAAACAGCTCTAAGCCCGCCCACACAAGACGCTTTTCATGTTCACTTTCTGCGTAAAGATTGCCCGTTAAACCATGTAGAAAACTATGGAACAAGCAGACCAAACACATAAGCGTTATTGACAGCCTCTTTAACAAAACATGCTGCACTTCATCCCCTAAGTACCTCCGATTAAATCACACCCTCTTCTTAACAGCTCAACAAGACATTAATTTTGTCTCATTATACAATATACAATAGTCATTTCTATTCTGTAAAGGTACCGAATTGCCTCATCTATAATCTATACGAAATTATAAATTACCTCATATAACAACGTTATAGGAGGCAGAGATGTCGTTAAAGACGAAAGAGAGGCAAGCAGTAACAAAGGTATTAGCTGAGAGATATAAAAGAGCAGATAAGAAACAAAAAAATCTGATTCTTAATGAGTACATAGGGTTGACAGGTTGAATTGTTAGGGATTGATTCTGATAATGGTTCTGAGTTTATTAATGCTCACCTGTTAAGATACTGTAAAGAAGAATGGATCAAATTTACAAGGACAAGGAGTTACCGCAAGAATGATAAGGACATGGACTTATGTATTTATACATATTTAGGATTGAGTATTACGGGGTCAAGTGCACTGGTCCCCTTGTGGGTGGGTCTAGGGAGGGCAAAGCCCTCCTTATTCATTTTCACAGTCTTAAGTCAACAGCATTAGGTCTGAGGGAGGGGGTTGCGAACCCCTGCGACAGAGGCAAAGCGCTCACTTTTTCACTTTTTTGTATATAATTAATTATGAGCAGGTACTTATGAGATATGACACAATCGAGGAGCTTACAGTTTGGTCAAAATATACACATAGATAACATCTTAAGCAACCCCCTCCCATCAACGGAGTAAGCTAAAGAGGTAATTTAAACGATGATCTCCTGTCCTTCGGTAGCTATGCTTATCTTAAGGCCGGTGTGCTGCATCTCCGAGTATATTTGTAATGCCTGTTCATAGAGACGAGTCATCATCTCATCCGTATGGGCAGGGTCGTGATGGAATATGAAGAGATGTTTTACGTTAGCCTTGATGGCAAGCTCTATGGCATGTCTTGTAGAGCTGTGTCCCCAACCGATCTTGGTTGGATATTCTTCTTCCGTATACTGTGCCTCTGCTACCAACATGTTAGCTTCTCTAACAAATTCTATGTTTCTGTTGTTTTGTTCCTTAACGATCGCTTCAATCTCTAATGTTTCTAATTCTGTGGTGTTGCTCGTGCTGATGAAATTGTAATAAGGTTCGTTATCCCCTGTGTAAATGAAGGTCTTATCCCCTTCTGTAACACGATAGGCATAGCAGGAGACGGGGTGGTTCATTAATTTTGTTGTAATCTTGAGACCCCCTATTGTCAGAGTCTCCTCTTTCAGGTCTCTGTAGGTAATTTTTGCCTGCAGCTCGCTCGCGGTAACTGGAAAGTAGGAGTACACCATCTGTTGGGACATTATCTCCTTAACGCCTTTATCATAATGCGGTGGACCGTAGATGGTAATATTGAAGCTGGGTATGAAGGCAGGTATGAAGAAGGGGAAACCATGTATGTGGTCCCAATGAGTGTGAGACAGGAAGAGGTGTATATCAACTGGAGGCTTAGATGCCAGCTTTCCTCCTAATAGTCTAATCCCCGTGCCAGCATCGAAGATTAATAAAGTGCCATCATCCCCATCTAGCTCTATACACGAGGTGTTCCCACCGTATTGCACCGTACTTTCACCAGGGGTAGGTATAGAGCCTCTAACCCCCCAAAAGCTAACTTTCATCTTCTGCCATTACTTTTTGGTTTATCATCTTACGAACTTTTATTTACTCCAAAATGGGGGGTGCCTCCCCTTACATCAATTGGGTTTACAACCTCTGAGATAAAGGTAAGTTCAACTCCACCGAATATTATCCTATCATTATTTTTAATTATGAAAGCATCATTTTCCAACAGTGGCGTACTGTTGACAACCGTCGGATTAACGGTCGAGCGAGAAGTAATGATAAAGCGGTCTTCCTCGTATCTCAGATCTGCCTGATACCGGCTGACTGTTGTGTAGTCTTCTGGGAAGGTTATCCAGCCAGTGGATTTGTCTACACCCTTTTCCTCTCGTCCTATTTTTGTATGTAGATTACCGATAAATATCTTTTTACCAAGTGTGTGTTTTAACCCTCCAGTTATCTCAAAATAACCTGGGAGGATCTTTTGTGTTTCGTTGCTTACAGCAGGCGTTGTTCCTTTACTCTTGTTTACATTTATTCTAATAGTGTGCATATCTTCTTTGGGCAATAGAGGACTTTCTAACGCAAGCGGAGGTCTGCTTTCTGCCTTTGTAAGAACGATTGCTATAGCGATTATTAGTGCAATAATAATGACCGCTCCTAAGATTAAAAATAGATTCTTGGCAGGGTGTATAGATTGTAGCAGCCCGTTTAACATAGAACTTGTTTGTCCAGCATTTTGGGACTGTGGGATTGTACTGGGACGTTCATCAGTTTTGGCACTAGAGGAATTTAATCCCAAGTTTGAAACCTTAAATGCGTGTATGAAGATACCCGTTTTCTGCCCATCGTTAGAGGTCATAACCACGGTTCCTTCTACCCTAACGCGGGCACCAACCGATAAGGGCATCTCCATTGTCTTAATCAAGATTATATCACCAGAGCTGTCTCTTAGAAAGAAGTTACCTACTTTTTCACTGGTTGCTATATCCACAAGTTTATCAACCGTTCCTTCAAGTACAACCTGCTTATCAACATATTCGTATTGTTTATTATAAAGCTCCTTGATCTGTCTGACTTCACCGCCCACACTGCTGCGTGCAATGAATAGGCCTGTGAGTATAACGATAAACGACGTTACTAATACACTCGACTTCATCTTGATATGCCTACCATAAAAAGAGGAAACAGGACGGGTTAGGATAGTGTGCTCCCCGTCCTACTCTGATTTGCAATCTTAGCGCGTAACCTTTATGTATTCAAAGTCTGCCATACTCTTCCAGGTTGTTACGCCAAAACCGCCTACTGTCATCTTGGCAGCGACCTTGTTGGCCCTAGCCTTACACGGTGTCATTGGTTCAGGCAGATCTCTAAGATTAACACTGATAATAGGTGTTTCGTTTATATAACACGTAATACTAGCGCCAGAGAGTTCTACCTTCAGGTTATACCATTCGTTAAACCTCACATTGCCACCTTCAAGAAAATCGATACTCCTGGGATTATCAAGATCACACCAGCCATCTTCAAACTCCTTTGATGCTATGCCAAGTACAGCGCCCCTATCACCGGCAAGCCTAAACAGATAATAGGTAGATTCATCCTTCATCCGAAACATTATACCAGCTCCTGCCTTGGTGATCATCTCAAGCATGTTTACAGAATATGCTGTGTTTTCATTAACAAACCTTACTTTTGCTTCAATCACACCATTAGCAACATGTGGTGTCTTTACATATGCAAAGGCATTTGTCATTCTGGGGTCAACACTTTGCTGCTTCAGACAACCATCCTCGCATCCAGGGAGACCTTGAGTATTTCTCTGCCATATCCAGTGCCCTCTAGGTGTTACCCATAGGTTTCTTACTCCACCAATATTAGGATCAAACGTATCGTAAAAAATTGCCTTAGAACCAGGTGCATCTGCATAATTAGGCGGCTGTTGTATATCGACACGAGTATCTGGATTTACTGGAATTACCTCTGGATTTACTGTGTAACACGATACAACAAAACAATTCATTACTATCACTAAAACGGTTATTGCTATCAAATTTTTTTTATACATCATAAATCTCCTTTCGATTTCTAAACTTTACAAAGCATTCCATAAAAATTGGTTAAAGATATCGGAGTACGTACTACGGACTGTCATATTTAAAGATCCATGTATACCCTTTGTGATCATCAAATTTGACCTGACCAGAGTAAGGAGGTTGGCCACTTATTTGTGCCTCAAATGCATACGAGCCATATTTCATAGTGTAAGCCTTATCGCTTTTTTGTGCAATTTGAAAAGCAAATCTGTTACCTATGTCCAATCCATGCAATTTCAAATCCAATGTGTGATTTGTTTCATTAATGATCCTGACCCATAATTTTTGTACATAAGTCTCATCAACTTCAATATGCTGCGTAAGTTTAGATAGATATCGAGCCGGATCTGGAGCATGATCAGAACTTTTTGCAGGTGGGTTATATACTTTAGGCTGAGTGCCCCCTTCTGGTCCGGGAAGCACAGGATTGGGGTCTACAGGTTGTTTAGGTTGAGTACTCCCTCCTGGTCCCGATGGCGGAGTGGTTCCCGTTGAAGGACCTTCATCACCATCCTGAGCCAAACACATACCAAACATAACTGCTGTTAACACAAAAGCAAGCATAGAGATATACAATCTCCTTTTACACATGTTACTCATAAATAGTCTCCTTTTTTATTATATTTGTTATGATGATAAGCGTAATATCATCGGTAATAGTAAATAATAAAAGCTGTGTGTTTGTCAAGAATGAGAATTGACTGTGCATATAAAATTAATGGGACCAAAGATATGCTTTAATGGGGTCATGGGGTTGGATCCTCTGAGGGATAGAAGAGTTCCCCCTCCTCTCCCTATACCTTAAGTCATCAGGATTAACTTTAACCCATCCCATCAAGGGATTAGTCTTTTACTTACCTTACCAGAACCACATGTGAAACAGCATTTAGCGCAACCTCGATCTCCTTTGCCTACACCCCAAACCCCACCGTCTTGAGACCATGCTCCGTAGCATATATTCTCACCTTTTTTACACTCTATATTAAATGTCCATTTCTGTCCATCATAGAGACTATGAGTATCATCATGCCTCCAATCAGGCCAATAAAACCTATACCATATTTGCGACCCTGTGGCGTTTTTTATGGTCCATGTAAGTGGGGGAGGTATGCTCCCAAAAATTTCGTCATGTGGGACTTCCCTACGTGGTGGCTGTTCGCCACTCGCCCCACATGCTTTTTCTTTTTGAGCTTCTCTGTAGGCATCTCCTCCCATCCTATGAACAGCGCTATGATAAGTATTAGCAGTCTCCTTACAACCTCTTAGCTGGAATACATGAGCTATGTGATTATAAGCATGGTCGCACTTATAATGTAAACAGCTACCAAAGCTATTATCACAAAAATCCTGTGTATTCCCACACTTATCATAACAATCGTCATGTTGTGCGCAACAGTTAGAAAAATCAGCCCCTCCGAAGCTATCTCGTAACCCTAAACGTTGTGCATAAGATGATCCACAGTTTCCAAGAACAAGAATACCTGAAAAAGCATATGGAACACTACAAACAAGTAAATAAGAGAAAATAATCATCAAGAAGATGATATTTCGTGCCCTTAAACTTACAGTATACATTGTTAATTATCCTCCTTTCCCATCAAGGGGTTAGTTTTTTACTTACCTTACCAGAACCACATGTGAAACAGCATTTAGCGCAACCTCGATCTCCTTTGCCTACACCCCAAACCCTACCGTCTTGAGACCATGCTCCGTAGCATATATTCTCACCTTTTTTACACTCTATATTAAATGTCCATTTCTGTCCATTATAGAGACTATGAGTATCATCATGCCTCCAATCAGGCCAATAAAACCTATACCATATCTGCTGCCCAGTAACGTTTTTTATGGTCCATGTAAGTGGGGGAGGTTTGCTCCCAAAAATTTCGTCATGTGGGACTTCCCCACCTGATGAACCTCCGCCATGCTGTCCAGAATCAGGAGCAGGGTTTTGAGCGCCATTACTCGTCCTAAAAACATTTGTACAAGCACAATGAAGCTGATGTTTAGCAGCCTCCTCCGCAAGCCATAACAGGGCAGATGCCTTAGCTGTTGTTTTAGCAACCGAATAAAGATAAATATAAGCCTCCTTAACTGCTCCATAAGCCGTAGCTCCATTGTCTATAAAATTGTGACATTCATGTGCATTGCTAAAAATACCACGTCTTTTGGTTTCTCCCATAGCAAGTAATGTGTTATAAAAAGACGGATTCGTTAACCAATAGTCACATGACTTTATTTTAAACATACAATCTACTGACTTATCATGGACACATCTAATCCTACAAGCGGGGTCTGTATATTCATTTTTGCACATTTTAAAAGGGTTATCTACTGTAGGACATGGGTTGTTAATAGAATTACGGCACTCTTTGTCACAATTTGTAAAACAGTCTGTAGCATACACGCTGTTCACCAAAACAATAGCAATCAAAAAAAACAAAAAACTCACCACTGTTTTGCCTACAATCTGCGTAATATTTGATTTCACAAGCATACAAGATTTCCTATAATAAAATGTTATTAATTGCTTCTTCCTACTACAAAAGACCAAACACACTGTTAATCCTCCTCTTTTCAATAGCTATCTAAAGTCCTAAGGGATTAGTTTTTTACTTACTTTACCAGAACCACATGTGAAACAGCATTTAGCGCAACCTCGATCTCCTTTGCCTACACCCCAAACCCTACCGTCTTGAGACCATGCTCCGTAGCATATATTTTCACCATTATTACACTGTATATTAAATGTCCATTTCTGTCCATTATAGAGACTATGAGTATCATCATGCCTCCAATCAGGCCAATAAAACCTATACCATATCTGCTGCCCAGTAGCGTTTTTTATGGTCCATGTAAGTGGGTTTCCTGTGTTTCCACCACCGCCATTGCCTCCTCCTCCACCACCTCGAGGTCGACCAATTAGCTTATAACGGATATAAAACTGGTGCCAGTTAGGTAAATTTATAGTCTTTTCTACTCTTTCCGTTGTTGTGCAAACACCCCATGTCCAACCGGCACCAAATGGTAAATCCTGCTTGCATTGATAAGTACGTGGTTCGTCATAAATCAACTTATCCCATCTGTCATATGTTGCAAAGCCTGCTTGAATCTCTAAATTTTGGTATGTTATTATTCTTTTTGAATTTAGAGACTGGACTATCCATCGATTAATCTCTTCTCTGCCCACGTTATTCATGTTATTTTGAATCATTACAAGGTTTTCTTCCATAAGATCTCCAAACCACTTAAGAAAAGGAGCAGGGCTTTCAAGAGCTATGGATTCAGCTATTGCTTTGGTTCCCTCATACCACTCCTTTTCTGTAAAGTTTTTCCCCCAAATAACCCTCCAACCGTTGCCTTCAAGGTTTCTACGTACCTCTTCTCTATTGCTTTCGTCAGCCCAACTACTTGGAGTTATGCATAAGATACATAAAACAGCAAAGATTGAAACCAAGAGTATATTTATTAAGTACTTCTTCTTGTCCACCACTATACAGTACATATTGAACCTCGCCTTTTTCATTATAAGTATACTCAAATGCCTTTGTATGACATCGTCACACAAAGGCATTTATACTAAGAAGCAAATGACTAAGCTATCTACCTTCTGTAAGTAGAGTTGCTGACTTGTGGTTGAATGTAGTAACCATTGTTTGCTGCTTGGTTGTAATTACCGTTATTACTCTGTGTTTTGTTGTAGTCGTAAGTGTTTCCTGGTTGACTGTTAGCATCACTGTTACCAGTACGTACGTCAACCTTGACTACGATAGAGGGTTTATGTTTATTGCCACTACCGCTACCATCGCCTCTGCTCCAGTTACCGCCGTTGCCACTACCGCTACCATCGCCTCTGCCGCCGTAGCCACCGTTGCTACTACCACTACCATCGTCTCTGCCGCCGTAGCCACCGTTGCTACTACCGCTACCATCGCCTCTGCTGCCGTAGCCACCGTTGCTACTACCGCTACCATCGCCTCTGCTGCCGTAGCCACCGTTGCTACTACCGCTACCATCGCCTCTGCTGCCGTAGCCACCGTTGCCACTACCGCTACCATCGCCTCTGCTGCCGTAGCCACCGTTGCTACTACCGCTACCATCGCCTCTGCCGCCGTAGCCACCGTTGCCACTACCGCTACCATCGCCTCTGCCCCAGTTACCGCCTGATGTCTCTAAACCTCCATTAGCAGATGGTATTGCCTTAGTAACAATACTAACAATACGCTCGAAAATATCAAGCGCTCTATTTTCACCATCGTCAGCCATAGCATATTGTTGCGTCCCTAAACATGCTGTTCCTACCAGAAGCAATCCTATCAGTATTTTCTTCATCATTTTTAAAATACTCCTTACACCATATTTGGATCTCAGATGCTAAACATCTAATTAATAATGATATAGTACAGCATGAGAATGTAATAACGCTGTAATCTTGCACACAAGAAAAATGCTATTTTAAGTAATATTTTGACTTATAACTTATTGATGCTCAAGGAATTATCAACATTAAAGACAGAATATCTAACATCGTAGAGATATCCCTGGATATCAGGCTATAAAATTAAATCGTCTTTCAGAAACTCTGGATGGAAACATATGGTGTGGTCATTAAAGATTGTAATCTCTCCGTCATTCAGCCACTTGTTTAATGTCTTTGTGACTGTTTCCCTTGTTAGGGCAGACATATCTGCAATCTCTTGATGAGTGAGCCTTAACTGCACATTTACGCAATTATCAAGCTCTTTTCCATGTTTCTTTAATAAAAGTGTAAACAGGAGCTTAATCCTTTGTGCTGCATTGCCTTGACTAAGGACTTCAATTTTATCCGTTGCATTTCGGATTATGGAACAAAGCATCTTCAGAAAGTTAGCATTTACTGTTTTGTATGAATCTATTATGGATTTGAATTCATCTTTTCCTAATAAGGCTATAATCGACTTTTCTCTGGCAACGATGGTTGCAGATGTAGTATCACCGTCAAAGACAGATAACTCCCCAAATGAGCTTCCTTCTTTATGGATAGCAAGTATAACCTCTTTACCATACTCTGTAATTATAAAGATTTTTACTTGACCTTTAAGAACAATATAAATGAATTCATTTGATTCTTCTTGTGATAAAATAGTATCGCCCTTTTCAAAGCTTTTAATGAGCATCTTGTCAAGAATATCAAGTAATTCCTCATCAGACAATGAGCGAAAAATCTCTATATTTTTGATATCTTCAAGTATATCAGCATTATAAGCACGTTTACATAGACTTACAGACATATTTATGACATTTTTCTTATGTTTGTCTTTAAATTCAGTAAACTCAAAAGCTGCTTTTCTAATATATACTGCTGTTTCTAATCCATTTTCCTTAGCAATTTGTTTAATACGATGATATTCATCATCATTGAAACGAACAATGATACTTTTACTACGCTTTTTCTTTTCTTTAATATCATTATGCTTGTTCACGCCTGTATAATTTACAATACCCTTAATTATTTTGACAATGCTACAAGAATATCTGGTAGTCCTGCACAAGTAATGGTGACCGTAAACTTAACACCCTCCCCTAACCCCTCCCATCAAGGGAGAGGATTGAATATAACTACCTCTTCAGGACTACCGAATATTTGCAGCAATTCTCAATGAAAATACTTGTAATTTGCCTCCTTATATTCTCAGAAATGCAAATTTATGCTCAGTCATAAATCCACACATGCACGAGACATCACTTTATTGAAATTTCTACCATTGCACACCTTGTTTTTTTAGGAAATCTCTGGCCTCTTGAGAACCAAGACGAGCTGCGGTCTTAAAGTCATTCATGGCCTGCAGGTCGTTGCCAGTGGCACTATGCGCAACAGCTCTGGAATAAAAGGCCTTGGGGTCTTGTGGGTCCAACTCAATTGCCGTATCAAAGTCCTCGATGGCTTGACTTATGGAATGTATCTGTTTATATGCCAAGCCACGAAAGAGGTATGCCATAGCGTATCTAGGGTTTAAGGCAATAGCCTTATCGAGGTCATCAACGGATTGAGGGATCTTACCTATATCATAGTAATAAAACCCCCTGTAAAAGTAGGCTACAGGCAGTTGTGGATTTAACTCAATTGCCTTATTGTAGTCATCAATGGCCTGTTGGTTTTTACCAAGCTTCTTGTAAGAAGAACCGCGATTTATGTATGCCTCGGTGTATTCCGGGTTTAACTCGATGGCCTTACTAACGGCGTCTATTGACTCTTGATACTTTTTATCAAGAAAGAGTCTTCTGCCCCTTTCAAACCAATCATCAGCCGTTAACATTTCTTCGCCACTACGGGAAGGCGTCAATGGAAGTGGAGAAGGTTCAACAACAGTCTCTGTGCGTTGTTCAGAAGGGATAACAGCTGGGGTTTTTTGTGTAAGATTTTTTTTGAATTCTAAGTTGAAACCAGCAATATATAAGGTAAACAAGATAATCATCAGTACAAACAAGAAGACAAAAAACCCAACCCTGTTGTCGTTGACTCGCCCATGTGAGACGACCAGGTCGAGTCTTTCATCCCAGGTTGTTTTTTTGCTTTTTAAGAGTATTAAGTAAGACATAAAGTTGCTAAGAAAGAACAACCCAGGAATCCCTACAGCCTCTCCCATAAACCATATAAACATGCCGCGTTTAAAAAACACATTGAAGTTTGGTATAGTACCATCAAGCCTGCGTACCCTTATGCGCAGAATAGACTTCCCAGGTGTAGTCCCAAAGGTCGACATCACAACGGCCTCGAATATAAACCACAGGGGTAGGGTCACGCCAATTAAGACCAACGGATTTACCTTTTTTGTTAGTTCAGGAGAGAAGATACGCATTGTGAAAAACATGATGACACCAATCACAATTAAATCGAAATACCTCGCCCAAAAACGCATCCACGGTCTTGGCACCGTGCTATAAGGTACACCCTCGTCGGGTACAGGGCGCGATGCAGGGCGTTGTGGTTTCTCCTTTATGGTTTTCTGCTTATTGAATCTCTCTGTATTGTCTGTCTGTGCGGTTTTTGTTTCTTTTTCAGTTGTAGAAAAAGGCTTTTCTGTTTTATAAGTAGCATTAGTAAATTTCTCACTTCCAGCGTTATCTGGTTTTAGTTTACTCTCTTTTTTTGCTGCGTTTTCTTTAAAGTACGCATTTATAGCGTCATAGGCTATATTTATATCTGTCAATTTAGCCTCAGCCTTTTTTTGTAGAGCGGGGTCATGGGTAAACCGATCAGGATGCCACACCTTTGCTAGATCACGGTAGGCGTGTTTTACCTCTTCCATAGAGGCGTCCACACTTACTCCCAGGGTTTGATAGTAGCTCTTGATATCTTTGGTCACAGTCTGTAACACCTAAAGCATCTAAATGGAATTTTTAGTAATAGCTCACCCCTCCCCTTGACCTCATTATTTCGCATGTTTATACACAATGTTTCAATCGTATACAGAACCATTACAATTTTTAACATTTGATGTGAAAGGTGGATTTATTTTTTGCATAATGTATAATAATACTCCTCAAACATCGTATCCGGCACGATGTTAATAGCGGAGGATGACTCAGTCGTCGTAGAGCTTTTACCATCTTTTTGCTTTATGTGAGCTTGAATGAACCTTATTGTCCTATTAGTACAGCTTATTTCATTAAGATAACTTGATTCAGACCACTTTGTCTCTTTTGGTGGAAATATCTGTATAGACCAGAACCGGACAGTATCCTTATTTACGTAAGTAACGGTTAGCGAGTCATAGTAAAACTTAACCTCATCCACCGTCCCTATAAATTTCCATCGTGCATCTAATGCCATAGCATTGTTTACTAAGAAGACGATGCCTAACACCAGCGACACTATTACCGGTTTGATTACTGGATTCATAACTGTTATATCACAAAAATTAGAAACGAGTAGTATACATTTATATTAGCTTAAACTCTCTTGATTATGCAAGGGTGGCGCATAAGAAAGTCGTGGGTTTTTTCAAAGAAGGAGTGGCTCTGCCCACTGTCGCATGGGTTCGCATCCCCTCCCCTCAGACCCCTCCGCAAGGGGACCAGTCCCCTTGACCCCATTAAAGTATGTTTTTGTTCTCATAAGTTTCTTATGTGCCCTGCAAGGGGAAACCTCCTCCGTTTGGTCAAAACAGAAGGAGGTAACAAGCATGAGTATATAAGCCTTTTATTGTATCTTATTTGGGCCAATTATTTTTTCTATGAGCTCAAAGTTAGCCCCTTGGACAAGTTGACCGTTGACTATCAACGTTGGAGTAGATGTTACAGACACGTTTTCAGCCATCTTCTTATGTTCTTCAAGCATTTGGTCTGTATTAGGATTCTTACATGAAGGAATTTTTTCCTTATCATACTTACCGCTCATAACGTCTTCGAGGGCCTTTGCCTGGTTTTTTGAACACAGAATGAACTTTGATTTCTCCATAGCCTGTGGATGTAACTGGGTTAAAGGATATAAGAAAACGTATCTGGTGACATCCTTTCTTTTATTCATATAATCAGCTAATTTTCTGCAATAAGGACAATCAGGATCTGTGAATTCCACAACTATGTTTCTACCCATCCCAACCCTGATAGCCTTGTCAATTACTATATTAACCTGTTTTGTCTGCCCTGCCGCAGGTGAAGCAACATCAGCAGACTCTGCAACCCACCCTGCTTGCGCAGATACAAAGAGACTGATCCACATACTCGCTATCCCTATATTGAGAGCCTTCACTACAACCGCCAAAAACTTTTTACTCACCAATCAATTCCTCCTTTAGTTTGATTCTTCATAGCTTACGAATAGTATATAGAGTTCAATGGCAGTTGGTCAAGAGAGCCAAGCACTTAGTGTAACCATCGCTCTATTTCAAGGTGCTTAGGTTACGTTGAGCTCCGGCATGGTTGGGATCTAATTTAAGGGCGGTCGTAAACTCTTGTTTAGCTTGTTCTATTTTACCTTGCAAGCGAAGGCACAGACCAAGATTACTATGTGCATCGGCATAATCAGGTTTAATGGATAGCGCCTTGTCTATCTCTTTTAAAGCGTCATCTAATTTACCTTGTTTCCCGTAAACGACTCCAAGGTTGTTATGTGCCTCTGCGTAGTTTGGGTTTAGCTCTATTGCCATAGAGTATTCCGTAGCCGCATCCGTCAGGTTACCTTGCTGCTCGTGTATTTCACCAAGCTTAAAATGTACTATATGTTCACTTATGTTCTTAGAATTATATTCCAACGCAGTTTTACATGCACTGCTTGACTCAACCTCTCGTCCTAACATTTTATAGACGTCGCATAGTCTTAAGAACATGGTAGGATCTGGTTTATCTTGTGTTATGGCCTGTCCTTTTTCATATTCAACTAAAGCCTCTTCTAATTTTTTTTGCTTCAAAAATGTATCACCTAAAGCAACATAGATTCTACCAAGCTTTGGGTTTAGAAGGGCTGCGGATCGAAATTCGTGAATAGCCTCCTCAAAACGATCCAGATCCACATACACCAGACCAAGATAATATCTTGGCATAACAAGACTACTATTTAATGCAGTGGCCTTTTTAAACGATTTTACTGCATCGTCAATACGTTTTTGATTCACATACAATAAGCCAAGCCGGATATGAGCTTCAGTATCATTAGGTTCATATATTAAACTTTCGTTTAGCTCTTTAATTGCATCCTCATATTTTCCCTTTTTAATGTAAGTTGATACTAAGTTATCTCGTGTTAGTGGATAATGAGTAAGACCAAAAAGAGGATTTAAACTTTTTGCCTCTTTAAATTCGGCGATAGCCTTATCATATTCTAACTCATTAAAGTATGCAACTCCAAGATTGATGTGTGCAAAAATGCTTGTTGGCAGCTTTTTTATATTGTCTTCATATAGCGTGATTGGAGATTGCCATATACGGTTTCTGTTATACGTCATAGCTGTAAAAGTAAGAGATAATATTACAAGAAATATTGCTAAATACGCTGTAAGCTTTTCTGAAGTTTTAACACTTATCAACATAAATAATGCAGTAACAATAGCAATAAAAAAACCTATTGACGCCAAATACACCCTATATTCTAAGAGCATCCAATTACTAAGCGGGATTATGCTCGACTGTGGGGATATCGCTGTAAAAAACCATAATACCCCAAATGATATGAAAAGTAAATCCCTACTTTTTTTGCATTGGCCATTTCTTGTTTTATTATATAAATATGCAGCAAAGACAAAAATTGCTAAAAGCACAATAAAAGAGAGATAAACACGAGGTTCCCAAAATGTAAGAGATACAGGATAATCATAAATTAGTGTTAAGTTTATAGGAAAGAAAAGCATTCTTATGTAGGTGAGTAGAACTCCAAACTGTGTGAAGAGATTTTGGCGCCAACCTAAAGCAATTGGGCTTGAAGTAACGTTATGTACATTATTCACAGATAAATCCGCTGCAGGTTCGCTGGTTTCATTTGCTACAATACTGTTAGATTGATTAACTACATATGCGTTCGATATATTCTCTAAAGGTTTATTATTTACCCTCTCCCAATAACCACTGGATGATAAAAATATGATTGGGATGATCACAAAAAAAGGTAAGCATTTCAAAAGGCGTTTGAATGGTTTTCCTGAAAAAAATGCAAATTCAGTTAGTGTGATTATAACAGGCAAGGTAACTATGATTTCTTTCGTTAGTGATGCAGCTATAGCTATAAACAAAGTCAGCAGATAATACAAATAGGATTTGATACTATGGGGTTTTTTATCCTTATGCTTAACCTTTATAGATGGATGCTTAATAGGTTTTTCATTAAGATTTAAGAATCTCCATTTAATATACGAAATCAGTGTTAGTAAATAAAACAATGTAGCAAGGAGGGTAGTTCTTTGGATAATAAGTGTCACTGCCTGTTGTTGCATTGGATGGCTTACAAACAAGAGTGCAACTAAAAAAGGGATGTAGCGTTTATGTGTAGGTGTACTATTTGTAGGTTCCTCAGGCGATTTCTGATGTGCTTTAAAGAGGTAAACAAGCAGCCAATATAATAAAAACGAATTAACGATATGAATTAGTATGTTAGTAATGCGATATCCGGGAATATTAAATTCATGCAGTTTATAGTTTATATAAAATGTAAGGTTAGAAAGATATCTTGTTCCAATGATATGCCCCCGTCCAAAATCATTTATCACATCACTTAAAGCCTCATCATCGAAAATGAGTGGAACGGTAAAACTAGTAGAATATGCTGTGAAACCTACTAAGATAATTAGTAATATTTGAAATATTTTTTTGTTTAGTAGTTCTGTAAACTTTTTTAATAATCCGATCATTATATACCAAAGTAAAATAATAATTTGTAATAGTTCACCCATATGTGTATTAAGAAGGTAGGGCTTTGCCCTCCCTCAGACCCACCAACAATGGGATCAGTCCCCTTGACCCCATTATATCGCATGTTTACACACAATGTTCCTATCGTATACTGAACTATTACAATAATTTTTATAAAGGCGCTATAAATAAACAAATACTTAAAGAACATAATGTGACACCTCTTTAAAGACCTGAGAGTCACCATCCCAAATAAAGCATTTCACACCACTTATCAATCCTAATCTTACCGAGACCACTACTTGTAGAGCCTGTGGCCACTGAGGTTCTCCAAACACTGTTTGTGCCTCCACATCCTCCTCTGAAAAATAGGCATCGTGATCAGGATGTGAGTGATAAAACGCTAGGATTTCTTCACCGTTTTGTATGGCCTTTGTGATTACTCGATCTGCCTCCTTCGGATCAATCGTGTAAGCAATACGGGCAGTACGAGGATATCTAAGCGGGTCTTGTTGATGAAGGTCATTCTGGATGTTCTTGCATATGTGTACGTTTTGTTTATCTTTCTTTCCTGTAACGATCCCGCAACACTCTTCAGGGTAGATCTCTATCGCATGGGCGTAGATCAACTGATGGGTTTCTTTCTCTATTTTAGTCATATCACGTGACTTAAGTATCTATCACCGCCATCTGGGAAGATTACCACTATAACGCCCTCTTTCATCGTCTTTGCATAAGCAACCGCCCCGGCCAAGGCAGCCCCTGAAGAGTGTCCCACCGCCAACCCCTCATACATCACAAGGTGTTTGACCCTATCATATGCGACATCAGTATTGACGAAAACCGTCTCATCTGGGAAATTCACATCATAGATGCCAGGTATAATGGAGCTTGCCATGTGCTTTAACCCCTCTATCCCGTGCATAGCGTCATCTGGCTGTATGGCTATGACCCTGATATCAGGATTGAATTCTTTAAGGGCCTTGCCTGTACCGGTAATCGTTCCGCCTGTGCCAACCGTGGCTATTAGATGAGTTATCCGCCCTTTTGACTGTTGGATAATCTCCGGCCCAGTCGTTATATAATGAGCCTTCCAGTTAGACTGGTTATTATACTGATCGGGCATGTAGTACATGTCGGGGGTCTCGTTGTAGAGCTTCTTGGCATATCTTATTGCTCCGTCTGAGCCTTCAAACGGGCTAGAATAAACGATCTCAGCCCCAAATGCTGATATGATCCTCTTCCTCTCTATCGAGGCATTTTTAGGGATGACGATCTTCACCTTATATCCACAGACCGCACCTATCATAGCGTATGCTATCCCAGTATTGCCGGACGTTGAATCGATTATCGTCTTTTCCTTTGTCAGGGCGCCAGAATCCTCGGCATCCTGGATCATCCTGTACGCAGCCCTATCCTTAACGGAGCGACCTGGGTTGTACATCTCTAACTTTGCATAGATATACACACCTTTAGGCAGTTCTTTAGTTATACTGTTTAAAAGCAACAAGGGGGTGTCCCCTATTGTTCCGAGGATGTTGTTGTAAACAGTCTTAGTAAGCCAGCTCATATGTCTTCAAATAGCCTTGTGCTAAGATAACGCTCAGCAGTATCTGGCAAAACGGTCACTATTTTCTTATCCTTCCCAAGCCTCTTTGCAATCACACAACTGGCAAAGTAGTTAGCTCCGGAGGAAATGCCGCAGAGTATCCCTTCATTTCTTATAAGTCTTCTTGAGTATTCGTAGGCATCCTCATTGGAGACCAGCATTATCTCATCAATAACTTCTCTGTTAAGCACATCTGGGATAAACCCAGCCCCGATGCCCTGGATCTCATGTTGCGCAGGCGCATGACCGCTTAAAACCGCACTGGCTGCCGGCTCAACTGCCACAACCAACACATCTGGTCCTACCATACTCTTTAATACCTCGCCAATACCAGTAATCGTACCACCAGTTCCCACACCTGCAACAAAGGCGTCTACTGAACCAAGCTGGTCAACGATTTCCTGAGCCGTCGTCCTTCGATGTATATCTGGGTTTGCCGAATTCTTAAACTGATTTGGTTGGAAATATCCCTTTGCCGCAGCAAGGTCATTAGCTTTTATTACGGCCAGTTTCATGTCCCCGCCCTCGGTCAAGATCAACTCGGCTCCAAATGCCTTTAACATATTCCTTCGCTCCAGGGTCATGGTCTCAGGCATCGTTAAGACAATGTTATAGCCTTTTACAGCACACACAAAGGCAAGCCCTATGCCAGTGTTACCGGACGTAGGCTCTATAACTGTGTCTCCATGCTTTAACAATCCATCTTTCTCTGCGGTATCGATCATTGCCTTGCATATCCTGTCTTTTATCGAGCTGCACGGGTTAAAAAACTCTACCTTTGCATAAATAGATGCTGCCTCCGTCAAGTCTGGTCCTTTTAACTTTACAACCGGTGTGTTACCGATAAGCTCGAGCACAGAATTAACCGGCTCTGAATAAACCAAGGTTTTCATAAACAATATAGTTTATTATTAGAGACGCTTCTCCTTCTCCCCCCTCGTAACTTTATTTGCCATCCGCTATTAATGCCAACAGCGCCTGGTGAGCCTCCAGAGGAAATGGACGTACCGTTCATAAGCCATATATAGACCTGACCAGTTGACGTATTGTACCAGAGAACATCTGCCATACCATCGTTGTTGAAATCATTTACGGCCTTAACCTGCCATGTTGGATAGGTAACGGTAGCTGGTGATGCACCTGAAGTTATGTTTACACCGTTTAGCAGCCACACGTAAAGCTGCCCTGTTGTAGTGTTTTGCCACAGGACATCACTCATGCCATCGCCATTGAAGTCCCCGGTTGCAATGACCTGCCAAGCTGGATTGGAAACAACCCCAGGACTACCTATAGCGGTAATATTTATACCACTAACAAGCCAGATTATTACTTGACCTGTACTGGAGTTCTGCCACAGGATATCGCTTCTGCCGTCACCGTTGAAATCATCAACCGCCCTGATCTGCCAACCGGTTGCAACAATCCCCAATGACACTGTGTTCACAATATTGGAACCACTCATAAACCAGATAACAACCTCACCGCTTGAGGTGTTCTGCCATAGGATATCGCTATTGCCATCACTGTCAAAATCGCCTATCCCCTTGATCTGCCAGTTCTGATCTGCAAGAAAGATGGAACCACCCATCTTTATACTATCAACTGACTTGATACTAGTATTGTTCACAAACCAGATAGTAAGTTGACCTGTTGCTGTGTTCTGCCACAGGATATCGCTTCTTGTATCGCCATCGAAATCACCCTTGCCTTTGTACTGCCAGTTAGCGTCATTAAAGGTTACTGTGTTGTCACCGCTATTTATTTTTGTGCCATTCATAAGCCAGACAAAGAATTGTCCAGTATTTATGTTCTGCCACAGGATGTCACTCATGCTATCGGCATTGAAATCTGATCTATAGAGTTTAAAGCGCACTTTAGCTACAAACGCATCTATCACACCGCCACGAGCGCTTTGAAACGAGCGGGCAGTTGGATAGTTATCTGAGGCTGTATAACCGCAGAGGTAGGCGTCACCTCTTTGATCAACAGTAATGGACTTTCCTATATCGTCTGCGCTTCCTCCTAGATACGTGGAGTAATACACATATGAGTTATCGGCTACACTAGGAATTATGATCTTTGCCATAAAGGCGTCTTTGCTGCCGCTGTGATTACTTTTGCTTGGGTTTACGGTTGGAAAGTCTGTTGAAGCCGTCTCTCCAGTTACATACGCGTTGCCGTTTTTATCTACTGCTATAGCCCTGCCAGCATCATTATCGCTGCCACCAAGGTAAGTCGAGTATATCCATGATGAACCAGTTGCATCTACTATTGTTACAAAGGCATCTGTCTTACCACGTAACGTACTCTGAATGGTTGGCGATGTAACAGGATAGTTTATTGAAGCCGTCTCGCCTGTTATAAAAGCGTTGCCTGAAGCATCAATAGCTATGCCGTTACCACGGTCACTTCCGCTCCCGCCAACATACGTAGAGTATAAAGGCATACCAGATGGACTTAATTTTGCTATAAAGGCGTCATACGTACCGCCGCCGTGTGTTGCCTGAAGCGGCAAGGTTGTCGGAAAGTTCGTCGATGAAGTAAAACCAGTGATATACACGTTGCTGTCTGCATCTACTGCGATACCTAGCCCATCTTCCTCTGAGGTTCCACCGTAATAAGTCGAATAAACTATGTACGTGCCAGATGAACTAAGTTTCGTTACAAAGGCGTCCTTCCAGCCGGCCATATTATTTTGAAAGGCGTTAATTGCTGGAAAATCAGTTGAGTATGAAAAACCTGTTATATAGGCATTACCACCTGAGTCCACTGCTATGGCGTTAGCCTCATCGATAGCAGTTCCGCCAAAATATGTAGAGTACAATAAAGAGGCCCCGTTTGGGCTAAGTTTAGCCACAAAAGCATCTACAGTGCCATATATTGCAGTTTGCATTGGGTTGACAATTGGAAAGTCTACTGAATAGGTAGATCCTGTTAAGTAGGCACTGCCATTGCTATCAACAGCTATCCCCCTGGCCTCATCATCACGACTGCCGCCTATGTATGTAGAATATACAAGTGATGCTCCATCAGCGCTGAACTTTGACACAAAGATATCATAGTAGTCGCCACCATAGTTTGTGTGAAATTGATTGACTATAGGAAAGTCCAAGGAGATTGTTCTACCAGTAACATAAGCACAACCTAATGAGTCCACGGCTATACTGAAGGCCTGATCGCCGTTGCTGCCACCAAGGTATGTGGAGTATTGAAGCACAGGATCTATGACAATTGGAAGCTTTTTGTCGTAGTCATCTACCTTGAAACTTATCAATTGATGATTCTTAATCACGTAGTTCCCATTAACAGTTTTTCTTTGACCATCAACGACCTGGTATATCTTTGGTTTGTGCATCAGCATTTCGCCGGTGCTGGTTTTAAGGATTATATCTCCATCGTTGTTTGTTTTAATGCTTTTAGCTCCTTCAACCTTAAGAGTTATTTTACTTAAGTCTGCCTTTGGCTGCACCACAAAGTCGTATTCTATCTCCTTTTGACTGCCGTAAAGGACAAGGTCTATCCCTTGGTAAAGGCCCATATATTTAACCTGCCTATAAGCTGTTATGCCGTTTATCCATTTTTTCTTCACGTTTCCATGAAAGTAATTGGATCTTCCTGGTAGTTCATCAACAGCAATTAGTTCAGGGATCTTAGTACTGCCGGCAAATTTAATGCTTAAGACATCTATTTTCTGTTTCTTTGGCGGTTCCATATCTTTAGGACTTTTAATACTATGGATTGCTTCATCCCACTTTTTATATTGAACATCTGAAGGAGCCATGGCCATAACGATACCATCCGGTTGTAGAAACATTGTATAGCCGTGTCCTCTGGCAACATAGCTGAATTTCTCGTTTGCCTGTCCTTCATTTTCTTCAAAACGTATCGGCAAATTTAGGTATGCAGCGCTAAAGGTATCCTTTGGTACATCCAACCTAGCTGGTTGTACTGGAATGCTATTTAGATAGTCAGGCGTAAGGGGTTTCGGCAAAGGACTAGAAGAAGCCACAGATAACGTGTTACCGCCTATTGTTACAAGTAATACGTAAACCATCACCATCAACGTAATCATATTCTTACTATATTTGGTTGTCATAAAACCTCCCTATTATTTTCTTGTTATCATAGTCACACATGAATACTGAGCACATAGTAGCATTAAACGCTTGGAAATATCAAGGACAAGATTGTGACGAAGATTAAACTATTTACCACTCAAAGCTTTGTATTACGATTATATCCATGTCGGATGCAGCCTTTAAAAACCCCTCTGTTGCAAAGTGGGTTATAAATAGCCGTACAATCTCATCGCCCTTGTGCACCGAACGCACTGCCATAACGCTGCGCTCCAGTTGTTTGAAGGCCTTATGCTTTCTTAGACGATCTGGATCTTTTGACTTTTCGTCAACCAGTTGAAGTTTTTGTTTTGCTTCACCAACTATTACCACCGGTGTACCCTCTCTGGTACCCTCTCCGAAGAAATTAATCTCAACTCCTTTGAAATGCCTCCTTTTAAATTTACCCGTTATAGTTAGGCCATAATTTCTCTTTAAAAATGCAGGCAATGCTCTATATGCCTCGTTTTCCAGGACATAACCCAAGCTCTCTGACAAACCGCCATACTTTACATCCAGAGAACCTACCTTCCTTTCAAGAGAGTCTACCTTGGTCACCGTTAAATCGAGCGTTTTTTCCATACGTGCCTGAGATTGTTTCACCTCCTGGAGCTCTTGGTTCGTCTTCCTCTGCTCATCTGCAAACCTCCGCTGCTCGTCTTCTAGCCTCCTCTGACCATAGGATAGAATCCTCAGCTCGTCTGCAAATCTCCGCTGTTCGTATAACATTTCCTTTTGGTTGTGAGCTAATTCAATGATCATCTCCTTTATCTCGATGAGATCACTCTTCCTTACGTATCCGTTGTTTCCATCTTCAATATTGTTATGTTTTTGCATTGTTCATACTCCTTAAGTAAATATCAAAAGACGTTCTCTTCTAATACTAGTATGTTTTACTATTTTTGTCAAACAATCTGAAGGACATAGCAATCGCATTTGATCGTAAACTGTCTGAACCACTATTTAACGGATTAAAGGATTATCAGGATTATGTTAAAAAAATTCAGGTAGTCCTGTAGAGGTAGTGATATTCAAATCCCCTCCCTTGATGGGAGGGGTTAAGGGTGTTAAGTTTAATGTCACCACTACTTGTGCAGGACTACCAAAAAAAAAAGAAGTGGTCACGGGATTTCTTTCAAAACCCACGTGACCACTTGCTTAATTATAAGTAATCAGGCTGTATCTTTTACAGCTTCTGAGTTACTGTATTACGTAATTAGACGACCATACTCCGCTGCCTACTGCGCTGGTCATTGAAGAACCGCTCATAAGCCATGTTGCGACCAATCCGCTGGTATTCTGCCAGAGAATATCATAGGTTGCACCGCTGTCGAACTTACCGAGGCCTTTGAATATCCAGCTTGAGTCTACTGTGCCAGGAGATGCTGAGGACACAAATGACGCACCATTCATTGTCCACATTGCGAGCAAGCCAGCAGCGTTCTGCCACAGTATTTGTGCCTTTGTTCCGCCATCAAATGCTGCTGCGCCTTTATATGTCCAACTTGAGTCCAAAGTAGCAACTACAGCGCCTGATCCGATAGCGGTTCCATTCATTACCCACATAACGATCTGTCCGCTGCTTGGGCTCTGCCATACGAAATCATCCACGCCGTCGCCGCTGAAGTCAGCCATACCCTTGAATGAGTATATTGAATCAACAATAGCTATCGTCGTGGCAGACACTATAGCGTTACCATTCATCTGCCATGCTACAACAACACCGCTTGAGGTGCTCTGCCATACCATGGTTTGTTTTTTACCAGATGCGGTAAAGTCGGCTGTACCGAGGAAATTCCATGATGTGGTACCAAGCACCATAGGTACACTAGAGAATGTTACTGGTCCGCCACTTGCGAACTTACCGTCAGTACCTGTCAGCCAGATAGCCAACGCACCGGTTGATGTGTTCTGCCAGAGGAGGTCAGCCCTTCCGTCTGCGTTAAAGTCGCCAATACCTTTGACTGTCCATCCAGATGGTGCATAACCGTATACAGTACTTGATGTGTAGGTACCAGCACTCATAAACCATACAATCATCATACCACTGTTGCTGTCAATCCAGAGTACATCACTGATGCCGTCGCCACTGAAATCGCCCTTCAGGACTATCCCATAGGATGTTGATACACCAGAGAATGTTGCAACAATAGAGTGGTTTGATGTAACGTTAGAAATGGTGTACGTCGAACCGCTTACCTGACTGGTTACGTTTGTGCTATTGTCGGTAAGGGATAAGAGCTGCTGTCCTGAGCCAGGGGTTATTGTGCAGACAATAGTTCCACCTGATGCTACACTTGTAGGTGAACAAGAAATAGTACCACTTCCACTTGCTACTGAGGTTACTACACTATAGCCCGTTGCAAACATCACGCTTACTGTGTGATTAGCTGTTACGTTGCTGATTGTGTAAGTATATGTCACATTATCTGAAGTTGTTACACTTGATGTTACAGTTGAGCCATTATCTACCAAGCTCAGTATAGTATTACCTGTACTTGGTGTTATGGTACAAGTGGAGCTCTGACCACTAAGAACTCTTGAAGGTGTACAAGAGATAGCGCCGCCAGTTCCGGTCACTGAAGCTGTTACGCTGTAGGCCGTACCAAATGCTGCTGTTACTGTACGGTTTGACGTTACTGCCGTTGTGGTGTATGAGTAACTAGCGCCATTCCATGTTGCTGTAGCTGATGTAAGACCGTTGGTTCCGCCATCATCTAGAGACTGCAGTGCATAGCCGGCATTTGGTGTTATCGTACATGTTGATGTAGTACCGGTTGCAACTGGGCTTACACAAGAAATAGTGCCATTACCACCAGTCACTGCGCCTGTTACTGTATAGGATGCTCCAAACGTAGCTACGATAGTGTGAGAAGTTGTTACGTTGGTTAATGTGTATGATGTTCCGCCGACTACCTGAGAATAAACGTTTGAACTGTTATCAGTCAGGGTAGACAGCGCATAGCCTGAATCAGGTGTGATCGTACATACAGAACTATTACCTGATGCAACAGTTGAAGGTGAGCATGAGATTGTACCACCAGTACCAGTGACGCTTGCAGATATCGGATAACCAGTCGCAAACTCAAATACTAAGGTATGGTTTCCCGTCATTGTCATTGTATATGTGGTTCCACCTACCAGACTGCTTAGCTTGTCCGTTCCGTTGTCAGTAAAAGACTTGATTGCATAACCAGAATCTAAGGTAAAGCTACAAACCTGCGTTGTGCCATAGTTATAAGCTGCATCTGTGGTTGTACCCGCATTGTCAACACCACATGCTGCGCTTGTTGTAGCAAACCTTTCCGTTCCCACTACTGAACCAGATACGGTGTAGTTCCTTATGGTAAACGTAGCGCCTACTCTGTGAGAGGCGGTTATATTTGAGATCGAGTACGTAGTTGTCCCTGTGTAAGTGCCTGTAGCTGTAGCGTTTACACCGTTATCAACGAAAGCACCAGCGGCTGAACTTAATTGATATCCTGTAGCCGGCGTCATCGTACATGTAGATGAGCTGCTACTGCCAGCTTCTAATGAAGTTGGATCGCATGAAACGGTACCCCATGCTGAATTATTGGTACTTCCAGATACATTCAACCTTCCCTTACGAACCAGCATATAGGCATTGGTTCCTGGAGTTTTCACTGTAGACGTAACAGCGCCAGTAGAAAGATCCATAGTGAGAGCGTTTGCAACTGTCAGTTGATGTGTTGTCGAACTCCACATCGTTCCTGTTACTGATGAAGCAAAGCCTTGACTCTGCAGCCATGCAGCAGGTGTCATCGTTTGGCCGAAATGAATTAAGCTAAACATTTCGTTTATATTAGCCAGTCTCCAATCGGTAAACCCGCAATAAGATACCGGAACAGCAATAGCTGCTAAAGAGGCTGTCCAAGTGGCTCCGGTCTGTCCTGTAGCTGACCACATCAACCCAGTGATGTTATCGGTTACGCATGTGTTGCCACTCAACGTTGTTGAAGTGAATCTCGTTGCTGGCCAGCTTACTCCAGCCTGCTTGTCTCCATCCTGACCAGAGCCGATACCAGTACCACAGGTAGTGGCTGCTCCAGCGGCGGTGTAGCACAATGTCTGTCCGGTCTTGGGTAAGACAGTAGATGTACCGCTTACAGGCAGTACTCTTACCGAAGACGTCTTTGCTGTAGCTACGCTGTGCAGATCCCCTGTTGTTGCAGTAGCAGTCATATCAAGAACCCATGCATTAGCAAGCGTTGTGCCCACAGATGTAGAACTCCAGTATGATGCAGCAGTTACCGTAGGAAAGCCCTGTGCTGTCAACCATGCAGCATTAGATGCTGAACCAGTTGTCCACAATCCAGCTGCAGTCCACACCGCATTCGTATCTCCAGCATAGTCCCTGTTTACAAGACTCGTTAACTCGATTATGTTAGGGAGCCTCCAAGTTGTTATACCGAGATATGAGTTTGAGTTTAGATACCCGATATAAAGGATTGCATTTGTGAAGGTCAGCGTTGTAGTTCCATCTACACCGCTATAAGTCGGCAGACCAGCCGTATTACCAGCCCAGACTAGACCTGTAACATTATCCACGACTGTCCCAGCAGTTGAACCGCTGGTTACAAGGGTAAACCTTGAAGACGGCCATGAAATTCCTGTTCTATAAAAGGCATCCTGCGCAGGATTTGCACCTCCACTGCAAGCTTCAGTAGTACCCGCTCCATTATCACAATGCCTTTGACCTGTCTGCAGCGGTGTAGTTGTTGAAACAGCTGCCATAGCTATAACTGGCAAAATTAGCGCCAGAACAGCTATTACAAATAGCAAGCTCTTCTTTTGCATAAAAATCCTCCTTTGAAACTATTGTTCACCTTAGTTCTTAAGGCTTCTTGGCATTTACTTACTTTCTTAGTACAACTCATCTTGCTCCCTTTTCCACACACAAATCCATAAAAGTAGACATCTTCTTAACTTGTATCCATTCTTTAATACCTCCCTCTGACTTCATAAACTTACCCTCTTCCTCCCGTAGAGAAAGGAGGAAAAACCCAACAGTCCTACTAAACATACTTTCTTGCTCATAAATTTAATACTCCGCACCCATTATTTCTGCGCATAACAAAAGTATGTTAATAACTATACCATAGTGAATAGATCAATTGCAACCTAATATTTAACACATCCAACATCAACATAATTTATCATACTCTTTTTTTCGATATCAGCCTCACTATGTACTTGCCCGAATACACTGTATGACATGATAACTGTAGCAATGTGTAAATGTCAAGAGGGACCCCGTCGGGGGGCGGGGTTGAATTTTCTATATTTAGAGTTTATAATATGCTAATGATAGAAGCAATACCATCAAAATCAACTGAAG
This sequence comes from Nitrospirae bacterium MYbinv3, assembly GCA_002753395.1. Taxonomy (GTDB): domain Bacteria; phylum Nitrospirota; class Thermodesulfovibrionia; order Thermodesulfovibrionales; family Magnetobacteriaceae; genus Magnetobacterium. The sequence continues at coordinate 36,126 of PEAB01000005.1, forward strand.
TATTAGAAAAGATGACCGGTCAAGCGGGGCATCCACGGATGTGATTAGAGCTCGTGAGAGTTGTCTTACAGATCTCATAGATTACAAATGGAAGGCAAGCAAAGACGATCTCATATCGGAGATGGAAAGGAAGTTTGCCACAAAGTCGGATCAGGCCATGTATGAAACCGAGGTCAAAGTGGCTATAGGTAAGATCAAAATGAGCGAATTATATCAGAAAGCAGCAAGATAACCGAGCGTATGACGTTGGAGATCGGTAAAGTAAACGAACGCATAACTTCGGAGAGCGGCAAGATATTTGCCGAATTCAAGAGAATGGACGGGGAATTCAAAGTCTTACGGCTGGAACTTAAGCTAATGTTCCTGTTTATCATATTTTTCTTGTTAATAACCAACCCCAGGGCACTCGATATAATCGCTAAGACGTTAGGGCTCGTGAAGTAAGGTACACTCAAAGAGGTGGAGTAGATTAATTATACTAAAAAATTGAACTGTATAATTTGCTATAGTTTTGCACTTTCTGGATTCCTGCTTACGCAGGAATGACATGGAACAGTTAAAAATGTCATTTGCTGTCATTCCCGTGAAAGCGGGAATCTACTTTCAAGAGTTGCATAAAATGCTGGTTTATAAAAAAGTGCAAAAGTATAGTAATTTGCTTAAAGACAAACTCAGCAGGAAGGAGCAGTTGCCATTATAGATGCTATTGGCGAGATTGGATGTGTTACTATCGGAAACCAAATCCGGCCTCGCTAAATGTAAGCACCTTTACTGGATAGGGCAAATAGCCGTCATGATTGTCATACTGAGAGTGTTTACTGCTGATCCAGTTGGGAAATGAAATGACACATTTGGCACAAATTGATAGGTTTTATCCATAAACCAATAATAAGCATCCTGCTTATAGTAATCATTGGACTCTTGTCTTATTCCAATACATTTAAGGGGCCTTTTGTCTTTGATGACACCCCAAATATTGTTGAAAACCCGCTGATTAAAGACCTCCGGTACCTTACTGACACATCTACCGTTGACAACAGCAGCATCAGTCGGGAGATGAAGGATTTTTTTAGACCCAGACTGCTTGGTTATCTCACCTTCACCTTGAATTACAAACTAAACGGCCTTGACACAACAGGCTACCACGTCTTCAACACAGTGATTCACCTCATCAACGCCATCCTCATCTACTGGCTGGCGCACCTTATATTTACTACACCCTTCTTCTTGGAAGACAACAGACACAAAAATTCCCTTCCGACAAATGAGCATGATAAAACTAGGGTATATAACTTCATAGCTTTGATGAGCGCCCTTGTCTTTGTAAGCCACCCCATCCAGACACAGGCGGTCACATACATCGTTCAGAGATTTGCCTCTTTAGCTACGTTGTTTTACCTTCTTTCCTTGACACTGTACGTAAAAGCAAGACTCACAGAGACAGGGAGAACAGCGTATGTATTATGCATGCTGTCAACCTTATCAGCAATATTCGCTATGAAGACAAAGGAGATCGCTTTTACTATACCATTTACTATAACCATGCTTGAGCTAATGTTTTTTAAAGGCAACATAAAAAAGAGACTTACATATATAATGCCCATTGCCCTTACACTGCTCATTATACCGGTTTCACACATGGGAAATGTAGACAACATAACGGGGTTAAATAGACTTGACGAGGCAATGAAGGCGGCAAGCGATAAGAGTATGTCAAGATGGCAATACCTGATTACACAGTTCAGGGTAATGGTGACATACATTCGTCTGATGCTTCTGCCAGTAAACCAGAATATCGACTACGACTATACCATTTATAAGACGTTCTTAACACCAGAGGTTGCGATATCTTTCTTGTTACTGCTTTCACTCTTTGCCCTGAGTCTATACCTCTATCGTCTCTCTGTCAAACAGACAAAGACAAACAACAGCCTGTTAAGGCTGATATCTTTTGGAATACTCTGGTGGTTTATCACATTATCGGTAGAATCAAGTATAATTCCAATTAGGGATGTAATATTTGAGCATAGAGTATATCTGCCATCAATTGGCTTTATTTTTGCCCTGATATCATCCTTCTTCATTATACACAACACATTTTTTGGCACAAAAGCGGCAACTCAGGGAATACTTCTTGCAGTCTCAATCGTTATAATCCTTTCTGCCGCAACATACAAGAGGAATTATATTTGGCAAGACGAGGTTCGGCTATGGGAGGATACAGTACAAAAGAGTCCCAACAAGATACGTCCTCACAACAGCCTTGGAGGCGTTTACATGAGACATGGCAGGTTTGACGACGCCATCAAAGAGTATAAAGCAGCTTTAACAGTTGAACCCGGCTACGCCGAGACATATTTTAATATCGGCTGCGTCTATTCGGCCACAGCAAGGGTGGAGGAGGCCGTAAAGGCATACAAAACCGCGATCGAACTGAACTCGAACTACGCTGAGGCACACAACAATCTTGGGGCAATCTATGACGATTTAGGCCGCTTAGAGGAGGCCGTATCGCACTACACCACAGCCATTGCAATCTCCAAAAACTTTGCCGAGGCTCATAACAATCTCGGCAAGGCATACGACAAACAAGGCCGTCAGCATGACGCCATCAACGAGTTTAAAGCCGCCTTACGCCTTAAACCTGACTACCCAATGGCTTACAACAACCTCGGCAACGTCTACTTCAAACAAGGGCGTTTTGATGAGGCCGCCAGCCATTATAATGCCGCTCTACAGATTGACCCCAATTTCTCTCTGGCGCGACAGAACCTGGAGTTGCTGCCATCTTCTCACTTGATACCAAGGTAGTGATTCAACCCTTTGAAGTCAGTTTAATTATCTCAGAGGCCACGTTCTCAGCACCATTGTCAAGACAGGTCGGGTCAAACTCCTTGTAGGCCTCATAAAAGAGTTGAGTCGGCATTCGATCTTGATCCGTTAAAGAAAGCAGCGCAGGTACAGTACCTAAGTATATGGCCTCATATGCAGCCACACCTAGTGTAGTTACGAGTATCTTTGCTGTTGCAAGCTGCTTTGGAAACTCAACATCGTAGCCGCTAAAATCTTTTATCGTAAACCGTAAATCTGCCTTTTTCAACCTCTCAGGCAAAAGGCTCATTATTGGTTCGCCGTAACTGTATATAACCATCACGTCGTCTTTGTTTATGGATAACGGTTTGACCTTTTTTATCTCATCTCGTATGACGATAAACTCCTTACCCCCTTTGACGTTTGGCGCATCATAGATGTAGTCGTAGAGATGGGGTGCAATTACTAGGTCTGCCTCAAGGCTGCCATTTGTCGTGTTGCCTATAACAACTGTTCTTACGTCCATGGATGTACTTAATCCCGATAAAAAGCCACAAGGCATATCAAAGGCTGCATTTACATCGAAAATTACCGTGTCGTACTGAAATTTGGCGTAGACCTCGGATAACCTATCATAAGTACCGATAAAGGTGGTAACCCCTCTGGTCTCAAGAAACTCCCTTGCCTTCTCTTCAGACACCAAAAACCTTACTCCCGCACCGAATCGATCCATAAGCACCCTTGCCACCTCCGATCCCCTTAACAGGTTGTCATAGCCATCCCCTTGAAGCATTGCTGCGTAGTAGAGGACATTGACAGAGGGGGCGTTGTACGTCTTTTGGTGCACCGATGCGTTAATCTCCTTGAACTGGGGTTGTGCGTTTAGCAGCTCTATTACGTCTTCAAGGTTAAACCCCTTACCGGCGTCCTTCAAAGCGTCGTAGACTCGATTCATAAACTCAAGGTCAGAAGGGGTATCTACTGAGATCCTATGTTTTACGCTATAAAACACATCTCTATCCCTGACACTGGCTATTTTTGCATGACTAAACTTTTCAGGATAGACATTTTGTACGTAAACCGGAAAGTGGTGCTCTCTCAGGTACGGAGTATCCGATACCCTATCGGCATACACCCACAGCCACCGTTTGGCAGCCAATATGCCTTCGTGAATAGGAAAGCCATCATTAACCGGCTCAAAGACAACATACGCTGCATCATAGAGATAGTCAGTGAGGCTGTCAATCATTAGATCTATTGTTGGCGGATTAAGCAGCGGGCAGTCGCCGCTTGCAAGGACACAGATATCGGCTTGATAAAGTTCAGCGGCCCTCGTGAGCCTCCCCACTACGTCATTTACATCGCCATCGTAAATGAACAACTCAACCGCCTCGTTACTGGCAAAATCGATCAACTCCTGGCTCTCCGACTCATTGGGCGCACATATGACGATCTGGCTAACGTTCCTGCACTCCTTCAGCCTGTAGATTACCCACGAAAGTAGCATCTTGTCCCCTATAGGCTTAAAATGCTTCTTAGGAAGCCTGGTTGACGTAAGTCGAACCGGCACAAAAGCAACCACTTTATCTTCAGTAATCATCACACTACATTATTGCAACCTCAAGCGGGATTGAATGAACACTCTCAGGTCTCTCTTTCTTGAGATAATTTAATTTTTCAAAGCCAATTATTTCGCCGTCCTCGTCCTTTTTTATAATCGTACCACCGCCGATCTCTTCATTTATACATGGTCTTGGTGTAGAAAACCAGACATCAAGGGTGTTTCCAACTCTATCGTAAGTTATTGTTATCTTTTCCACACAGTTTCTCCTTCCTTAGCCTTATCGGTTATATACGCTGTAATTATGAATCCATCACCGTTTAGATACCTTGTCACTATGCAAAGGAAATACTTTTCCAACGGTAAATAGTGAAGATACACATGTCGATCATCCAGACTCCTCCTGACCTCCACAGGATTAACAAGACATTCCCTCACTTTCTCTTCTTTTTCATATATCTCAGGATGTTTCACCTTCGTGATTAATTCCCAATGATTTCGTGTGGGTGCATAAGAATTTCATGGGGGACAATAAAATTAATGGGGTCAAGGGGACTGGTCCCCTTGTGGGTGGGTCTGAGGAAGGGCAAAGCCCTCCATTCTATTCAAAAATCCCCACGACTTTCTTATGCACCCCTCCACTGCCCTATCCATATAACTCTAAGCCACTCGCATTCATATGAGGATTCTAATGAAGGCTAAGTCCTTTGCATTCACGCTGCTATCCCTGCCATCACCGTGTACACCCTCTCTATAACGCTTCTTACCTGTTCATCAGAGAGCGCCGGGTAAATCGGCAGGCTTATCTCTCTCTGATAGAAGTCCTCAGCAACGGGACACAGGTTGTCCTCATATCCCCGTGCCTTATAGAATGGATGTTGATAAACCGGCACATAGTGTACTGCAACACCAACGCCGGCCTTTTTTAATCTGTTAAACAACTCCGCCCTTTTCCCTTTATACTTGTCCTTTAGCCTTATGGAATAGAGGTGATAGGCGCTGTATGCGTAGTCCTTTTCCACGGGGGGATAGAAGTAAAGGTTATCGCTAAAGGCATAGGTATAGGTCTTTGCGATCTGTCTTCTCCTTTCAATAAACCGGTCGAGCTTGCTCAACTGCGAAAGACCAAGCGCCGCTTGAAAGTCCGTCATAATATAGTTGTACCCCACAGACTGCATCTGATACAGCCACGGTTCGTTGTCTTTTGGCATGTCTTTATTGATACCGTGCTGCCGAAACAATCTGAGTTTGTCATAAAATACCTTATCGTTAGTTACAACTGCCCCGCCCTCACCAGTTGTTATTGCCTTTACAGGGTGAAAGCTGAACACCGACATATGGGCGTGTTGACAAGAGCCAACACGTGTATAATGTCCGGTTTCTGAGTTCAAGTGTGCTGCCCTGTACTTGGCGCCAAGGGCATGACAGGCATCCTCTACGACAATCAGATTGTGTCTGTTGGCTAACTCAAACAAAGCTAAACTCTGCACCGGATGACCGGCAAAAAGTACTGGCACAATCAACTTAGTCTTTCCAGTGATCATGGCCTCTACCTTTGAGACATCAATGTTGCCGGTATCGTATTCAATATCTGTAAAAACCGGCTTTGCAGATAAATACACACCAGCATTTGCCGTTGCCGCAAACGTAGTAGGACTTGTTATAAACTCATCGCCCCGCTCCAATCCTGCGGCAAAATATGCACTGTGCAAGGCAGATGTTCCAGAGTTAAAGACCACGGCATAGGAGGCTCCAACGCTGGCTGCTAGGTTCTCTTCAAATGCCTCGGTCTTTCTACCCCTGGTTATGAAGTCAGAGCGTAAGACCTTTACGACCTCGGCTATGTCGTCCTCGTCTATAGTCTGCTTCCCATAAGTAATGTAGTCTAAGGACATTACACGCTCACGTAAGTTAGAAGTGCTTTAACCACTCAGCCATCTGTTCAACTGTTAGATAGCATTCGTTCTTATCGCTTCTGTATACATAGTTGTCGGGAAGTCGTCTGCAATACTTATATTTCCTGATATCTTTAGAGTCAAAATGCAGTTCAGGCAGTATCACGTAAAGTATCTTTCCGTTGAGTTCATACTCAATGGCTGTACCAGACTCATCGCTAGCTATGAGGGTTTCATGAATCTTTTCACCAGGACGGCAGCCGACAATCTTTATCTTGCAATTTGAAGAGATGGCCTCCACCAGGTCTGTTATCTTCATACTTGGTATTTTTGGCACGAAGACCTCTCCTCCTACAGACTCAACCAGTGTTGTAGTGACCAGTTCTACGGCCTCCTCTATGGTAATCCAGAACCTGGTCATTCGTTCATCCGTAACAGGGAGTTCGGTTGCCCCCTCTCTGATCAGCTTTAGGAACAGGGGGATAACGCTGCCCCTGCTGGCCACGACGTTACCATATCGAACGACAGAAAATCTGGTCTCTTTTGCCCCAACGTAGGCGCTTGCCGAGACAAAAATCTTCTCCATAGCCAGTTTTGTAGCGCCATAGAGGTTTATCGGGCTTACTGCCTTATCTGTCGACAACGCTATGACCTTCTTTACCCCGTTGTCTATGGCTGCCTCGACAATGTTTTGAGCTCCTATGATATTCGTCTTGACAACCTCAAAGGGATTATACTCGGCCGCCAAGACGTGCTTGAGGGCAGCTGCGTGGATCACGTAATCTACACCGTTAAACGCCCTGTACAACCTCTCTCTGTCCCTAACGTCACCTATGAAATACCGTATAGGATAGCGCTCACGGGGATAGACAAAGGACATCTCGTGTTGTTTATGCTCATCTCTACTAAAGATTATGAGTTTCTTGACCTTATAATTCTTAAATACGTACTCGGCATACTTTTTACCGAAAAACCCTGTCCCTCCGGTAATGAGGATCGTTTTTTCATCTAACATTTAATTAATCTCTAATACCTGCCTGCACACCTTAATACCCCAGTTGGGGTGATGGACATATCAATCATGTTAAACCTGACCTCTACTTCCTTGATGACGTCCAGGCCATCCCTTTTGGCATCAAAGGCCTCTTTCTTGTTTGGGCAGGCGGTTATGTTATCAACGTGCCCCTTCTCCGTATAATAAACGACATTATCACGGTGTTGGATTCCAATTGGTTCTGAGGCCTGAGCCTTGTGAATAGACCTCTTACTATGGATGTTAAACACCTCAAGCACACGTGCCTCGTCTGTTTTTATATAAACAAATAGTTTATCACCCAATATTCCATAGAACTTACCTGTATCCCTTAGTACAAAGTGGGGGGTCATCGGGTTTAGGTTGTTGTACACCATTATCACTTCAGAGTCCCTGCCAGCGTCTGGTTCAACGTAGACGGTGTATCTACTAAATGCATAACACCTCTCATCCCCTCTTCCTTTGCATGGTCTTGGCGCCTCAGAGAAGTTCACCACAGGTCTGGAGTCGTGATATCTTGCGCCTTCAACCACACTAAAGGGTGCAAGTTGCTCTAGAACATCACGGAGATGGATTGGGGGAGGGGGTGCAATGGCCTCCGGAGTATCCACGGCAGTAGTAAGGGCAAAGTCAAAGACACTGCGTCCTTCCCTGATTATATGTCCTCTCAGTACATTACCTTCACAATTATCGGCATTAGCATCCCATATCTCGTTATCTGTGGTGTTTGTTATTTTCACCCAGTTCTTACCATAGTCGCCAAAGAGGTTTATCTCTTGATCTGAACTCTTGGCGTACTGGATAATAAGCCTGGCGTTATTGCGCGGTGTATCGGTAAACATAAACCATCCGGTATTGCGCACTTCACCGTTTTTATACACTGTCCACGGGACTTTGACGTTCTTCTTTATGACAACCAGGCATTGCGCTGATGACTGGCTAACAAGACCAAATAAAACCGTAGCCGCCAGCATACATATGGCAGCTGCAAACCTCTGTAAAACCTTATAGCTCATAATAATCCTCCTTATTTAACCTTTTCTACTTTCAGCCACTAAATGAACTTATTTACATTTTACAACTTCTAGCACGGTTTAATCTATAGTCCTTTTTTCGGTAATCCTGCACAAGTAGTGGTGACATTAAGCTTAACACCCTCCCCTAACCCCTAATGCTGTTGACTTAAGGTTGTGAAGATGAAAAAAAGGAGGGCTTTGCCCTCCCTTAGACCCTCCCACAAGGGAACTTGTTCCCTTGACCCTGTAAATGTCAGGCGTGGCTGCATAAAATGTCGCCCATGTGCGTACATATTAATGCTTAAGTCAACAGCATTACCCCTAACCCCTCCCATCAAGGGAGGGGAATTGAATATCACTACCTCTGCAGGACTACCCTAGTATCACTACCTTTACAGGACTACCGCCAATTTAAGCCCACAAAGATATATCTCCACTCTTCAATGAGAATTACTGTTTACACGAGGCCGATATTGACATAAGTATTATTTTCATGTAAAATGGTAGAAATTTTATTTTAGGAGGAAGGAATGAAACGTGTTATCCATCTTTATTTAGTTATGTGTGTTATGTTGTTTGTAGGGATTGGTTCAGCTTCCATTGGTTTTTTGCAGTTGAGCCAGCGGGTTCTATTGAGTATGAATGGGTTGATGGCAATGGGGTAGTCACTAAAGGTACTGCTAATATAGCGGTAAACAGTAATAACGCTGCGACAGAAACACCTCAGCTTAAACCAGTATACTGCGTCGCAAATAAACTAATACCTTCGTTTTATTACACTATGGATGCAAGCATGAAAAAGACGCTTATAGAGACATACTCGACCTATTGGCAAGATTGCGGGATCGCCTTTTATGCCTATTGTGACTCCACTATACCGGGCTGTGGAACTGGAGGAGGAGGTGGTGGTGGTGATGCTGCTGCTTGTACTAACAACAGTGTTGCAGATGGTACTTACGAAGGCACAACATCAGGTAATATTAGTCTGACCACATCAAGTAATAAGGTTACAGCTTTAACACTTGTTATGTACGCTGCCGCCCCCTGTACCGGAACTGTTACACTTACTCTAGCCTCCGGCAAAAGTTTTCCAATAAGTAGCTGCTCATTTGATGGATCCGGTTCTGGTTCAGACTTTACCTTATCGCTTACAGGCAAGTTCTCAAGTACAGATCTTACTGCATCAGGATCAGCGAGCTTTAAACAAATTTCTACCGGTTGTACAGCATCAAGTAACTGGAAAGCAACAAAGAAGTAAAACAGAGATTCAAAGATAATGCAGACTACCACTTCTCCGAGGATCACAGAGGAGCGGTAGCCCGCATACCTGCAGATCAGATACCGTACTCAGCCCACCTCTTTTCCACGAGGCTAACGATATCGTCAGACATCACTATGTCATCTGGCCACTGACGAGTAAACCCCTCCGAAGGGAGCTTCTTTGTAGCATCTACGCCTAGCTTACCCCCATATGCCGTCAACTGCGAGGCATGTTCAAGCACATCAAGCGGTCCTTCAAGTATGACCAGATCCCTCTTGGCATCTACGTTGTTGCCAATACGCCAGACAACCTCACGAGGGTTCTGAACATCCACCCACTTGTCTACAACAACGATCATCTTGGTAAAACTCATCTGCCCCATACCCCACAAGGCATACATAACCTTCCTTGCCTGACCTGGGTAGCTCTTGTCTATGGACACTATGGCAATGTTGTGAAACACCCCCTCCATTGGCAGGTTCATGTCTACAACCTCAGGCAACTGCTTCTTTAATAGAGGCAAAAAAATCCTCTCCGTTGCCTTTGCAATGTAGCAGTCCTCCATCGGGGGCCTGCCTACTATAGTGGCTGGATAGATTGCATCCTTCCTGTGCGTGATGCACGTGACATGAAACACAGGGAAGTTATCCACAAGACAGTAGTACCCAGTGTGGTCTCCAAAAGGCCCCTCAAGACGCTGCTCGGATGGGTCAACGTAACCCTCAAGAACGATCTCAGAGTTGGCCGGCACCTCAAGCCCCACCGTCTCGCACTTGACAAGCTCAACAGGCGACTTCCTCAGAAAACCGGCAAACAGCATCTCGTCTATCCCCTCCGGCAGGGGGGCTGTTGCACTGTACATGCAGGCAGGGTCTGAACCTATAGCAACAGCCACCTCAAGCCGTATGCCACGCTCCTTTGCCTTCCTGTAGTGCCTCGCCCCGTCCTTGTGCATGTGCCAGTGCATCCCAGTTGTGTTGTCATCATACACCTGCATCCTGTACATGCCACAGTTGCGCTGCCCTGTCTCAGGGTCCTTGGTAAACACCATAGGAAGCGTTATAAACCTCCCACCATCGCTTGGCCACGTCTTTAAGATAGGAAAGTCCGACAGCGTTGGCGAGATCTTATTTATTACCTCCTTACAATGTCCTGTCTTTACATACTTTGGTATAAAGTCGGCCAACCTTTTGAGCTTAGGCAACGCCTTTAGCTTCTCTATGAGATTGGTCGGTATCTCTGGCTCCAAAAACTCAAGGATCTCACCACCAATCATGTCTAGATCGCCTACCTGAAGCGCCAAAGCCATCCTCTCATAAGAACCAAATAGATTAACAACACAAGGAAACGTTGATCCCCTGCAGTTTTCAAATAAAAGCGCCGGTCCACCACCCTTAACAACCCGATCATTGATCTGGGCTATCTCAAGCACTGGGTCAACCTCCACCTTTATATGCCTTAATAAATCCTTCTTCCTAAGCACCCTTAGAAAATCCCTTAAGTCGTGATAAGCCATTAAAACACCTTAATTTAAAAATATGAGAGCTTCGAAGTTAAATGAGTACATAAAATATGCACATGTGACAGCATTACGGGGTCAAGGGGATTGGTCCCCTTGCGGAGGGGTCTGAGGGGAGGCAGAGCCTCCCCTTCTATCCTATCGTTTGAGTGAAAGTATCTCTTGCATCATATCGTCCACGGTGGTAACGGTCCTTGAGTTGGCCTGGAAGGCACGTTGGGCTGCTATCATCGTGACAAACTCTCCCGCAAGATCTACGTTACTCTGCTCGAGGGAGCCAGAGAGCACTCGTCCCATTCCGCTTGTCTTTGGAATACCTGTAATGGCCTGACCCGATGAGTTAGATTCACGAAACAGGTTCTGGCCCATCTTAGTAAGCTTATCGGGTGCATTGAATCTGGTTAGTGCCATCTTACCGAGCACCCTGCTCTGTCCATTTGTAAACACACCATAGATTGTGCCCGCCTCGTCAATACTTAACCCCTTCATAACACCAGGGGCTCGACCATCCTGCGTTGCATTTAGCACTTGAAAAGAGTCCGCCAATTGAGAAGAGGCATTTAAACCTGTACCACCCTGATTAAGAGACTTTCCGTAGTCAAACGTGATATTCTGTGTGTATACCACGTCGCTACCAAAGTTAAACTTTATAGCAGGCTCAGCGCTTGAAGCAGCTGTGCCGTCGTTGACAAGGACACCGTTTGTGTCAAACGTTAGGACTTGAGGCGATGAGGCCTGTATTAGAGAGTTTGACTTTGCCGGGTCATCTGACACATAGTACACCTTCCAAGAATTGGCCGACGACTTAGCAAAGTAAGCCGTCACCTCATGTGAACCCCCGTGTGAATCATAGACAGTTGTAGTTGAAGAGAAGCTATAGTTTTTGGGATCGTTCTTAACACCGTCGCCGTTGCCATCGAGTGTAAATGCTGCTGAAACAACTGTAGCAGTGGAGTTTAAGTTGATATTCAGGTTCACGGTAGTAGTGGCCTTTGCCGCATTAGCGGTTGAATCTACCCGCACGTCTGATAATTTTCCTGAAAAATTGTTACCCTGCAGGAAGGTTGCACTTGCATCGGTAGCCATATACCCCTGCACCTTCATGCCTGAGGTTGTAACAAGGTAGCCATCCTTATCCAGCGAAAAGTTCCCTGCTCTGGTATAATACGTACCATTGCTGTCTTTAACCATAAAAAAGCCATTACCATCTATAGCCATATCTAACGGGTTTCCAGTTGAGATCATACTACCTTGTGTAAATAGAGGTGTTATGGCGTCAAGCTGTGTACCGCGACCAACCGAATTCTGTGATGACACACCCGTGATCGTCGCACTTAGGACGTCACTGAATGTGGCTCTGTTTGACTTAAACGCCGTAGTGTTCATGTTTGCAATGTTGTCGCCAACAACACTAAGCGTCGTACCATTAGCGCTCATACCGCTTACTGCTGTCCATAGCGCTGTTATCATATATCGTCCCTCCTAAAGATCATGTTTTCTTGTTAGCATTGATCTCTGTTACGTTACTCATAACGATCTTGTCTCCACTATCCAGCGATAGATAGGTTATACCGTTTTCAAAGGTTATACCTGAGACCAATGCCGTTTTGTTATCAGTGGTTGTTACGGATTTCCCTATTAAACTCACAGCAAGTACGTTATTAACTGAATTCTCATAATCAGTGAGAGTCTTGAGGTTACTGTTTATATTATACAGTTGTTCAAGTGAGCTAAACTGCGCCAGTTGTGTCGTAAAGTTCGTACTATCCATAGGGTTAAGGGGGTCCTGATACTTTAACTGAGAGGTAAAGAGCTTTAAGAACTCGTTCTTACCCAGCGTATCGCTTTCTTTTGTCGACGTAGTACTACTTGAGGAGCTATTAGAGCTTGATGTCGTGCTTGCCACATATGTGTTACTTGCTGTTACGTTCATAGGTCTCTCCTTTCTCTTTTATGCAAATATATTTATTTTACCATTATTTCCGTAATTAGCTACAGAATTGGGTTTGTTAGAGGCTGTCTCCTCCACTGCAACTCCTTCGGAGGTGTCGCCATATCGTACATTCTTTTCATCCTTGAAAAACTCCCCGCGCTTGTCCTTGAGAGAGACAGAAAAGCCTCCTACGCTAATACCTTCCTTAGCAAGGGTATCAAGGATCTGGCGTAGATTCTTTTCGATCAACTCTTTACCGGCAGGCTCTGTAGCGCTTATCTGCGCATGAATCACGCCCTTATCTACACTTAAGCCAATATCGAGCTTTCCAATGCCATCAGGCTCCACCCTTATCTCAATGGAGTTGTCACTCTTTCTCAGTACACTAAAGATTGTATCGTTGATATTCAACAACTTCTGCATCCTTACCTCTGGGGCGTTACCTGCTGTAAGCGACACCTTTGGCGTATGTTCACCGATAGGGTGCATATTGGGTAAAGAGCTTGTCTGTGAATTGTTGGACTCAAGACGATTCATACCGGTTTGACCTTCTTTTGAGCTTCCCAAGAAACTATCACTATCTGCCTTTATTACAGAAGCAAGTGTATTGTTAAGCAGCAGTTCTTTTATCTCCACACCATTTTGAGAATTTTCGTTTAACGCCATCTTCTTATTAAATAAGCCCTCAGACTGATTGCCTTTATTAGAAGATAACAGTTTGCTTAGTGCGTCTTTATTGTCAGGGGCTTGAGCAGAAGGTTCTTTACTTGCTTGACCTGATTTACCAACAAGTGCAGCTATCTGCTCTTGTATGAGCTTCATTTCATTGGTTGCTGCTCCCTGCAGATTAACAGTCTGTTCATTGCTTTGGATTGAGTTTGATTGCCCGTTGAGCTGCAATAGGCTGCTAATGTCTAATTGGATTAGATTTGTGGCGTTTGCCGCCGTTTCATTCGGATTAACGGTTTGTTGATTGACCTTTGGTAAGTTTCCAGTACCGTTGCCCTGCCCTTTAGGCTGCACTAAGCTGCTGGTTAACCCCAAGAGACCTAAGTAGTTGACAACAAGCACATTATCCACATTCAGCTGGTTATTTGCCGTCTCACTTGTGACAGAATCATCAGTGGAGCCTTTATCCATCATGTTCACCAGCATAATATTAAAAATTCCTCCCTGCTGGTTTGGATTTTCCTCTGTGGAAGGCTTCAGTTGCGATGGATTAACGCCACCTTGGTCCATCTTCGTTATCATTTGTATATCACTCATGCCTATGGCAGTTGCAATAAGCATACCACACGATAACTACTTGATTAATAAAGGATATTTTTGATAAAACGTGGAGCTAAACGGAAAGAACTACCAGAAAAGTTTTCATTTACCAGGAAAATTATTCACTGTATTCAGTGTCTTAGACATCTTTTTCGACAACACAGCCGCCTTTTGAGGTTCTATTTGAGCAAGGGCGGCCCCTGCCTTCTTGTTGTTCATTCTTATCAGGATTGTCACAGCCAAGTCTTCCTCTAATGCGGAAAGCTGAACGGATGCCTCTTCAGATGGCATGGCCTCATAAGTCTTAACCAGTTTTTTTATCCTCTCGGCATCGGAATCTTTAACTTTATTAAGTGCCTCCTCTACCTGACTTAATAGTTTCTCATATCTTTCGATTCTTTTATCAATATCGGCCTTTAGAGCCTGTAATCTCTCCTCCTTACGCTTTAAATCCAACTCCCTCCGGTTTAATTCCACTTGACTGACCTTGGGCTCGCTGCCAGGAAGCTCACCCTTTGGGGCAGGCTTAGTCTCACCTTGGACATCACCCTTATGTGCATCGCTTTTTGGCGCTCCATTGGTCACAGCCTTTGTTTCGCCCTTAGGTGCGTTTTTGGGTTCGCTTTGGGCGCTAAGGGCATTGTCGCCAAAACAAATAACAAACATAAATATATAAAAAAGGATTAAGCTAATCCCTTGGTAACCTGGAAAGGTATACATAGTCCAATTCCTTTTGTACCCGCCGATCCTCGTTCTTTCTCTCATCACTTATTATCTTATCCTTTAAGATTTCTATTGTCTTGACCTCTTTATAAGCCTCAAGAAGCTCGCTTTTTTTCTCCTCAAACAGCTCTGTCAACTTACTTACGATTATCTTCTGTTTGTCTATAAATTTGTTTAACGTCTCTATATAATCGTAGTATAAGGATAACTCATATACGTTACTAAAGCCTTTGATCTGTTTCTCATTCATTCGTACAATAGTCTTGGCCATCATTGAGTGTAAGGCATCCAGTTCTTCCTCTTGGCGTCTCAACTCCAGCAACACCTTTTTAAACTCTATCTCTATCTCTTCTTTCTTATATTCCCTTATTTTTTGCAGCCTTCCAAGTGTCTTAACGCTTGCCATATCTTATTATTCAGCAAACAAATGGCGCAGCCCTGCCACACTGGAATTGAAGTCATAAGCCTCGTTCATCTGCTGCCGGAGGTATCTATTTAATCTATCCATCATAGCAATTGCATAATCCACCTTAGGGTTTGAACCTTCTTTATAGGCTCCGAGGTTAATCATGTCCTCAAATCGCTTGTAAGTGGCAAAGGTTTCTACAAACCTGCCGGCTAGAGCCTTGTGGTTATCGTCTATGATATCGGGCATACTCCTGCTTATAGACCTCAGCACATCAACTGCTGGGTAGTGATTTTCCATCGCAAGCGCCCTTGAGAGTATTATGTGTCCATCAAGGATGGACATTACTGAGTCTGCCACTGGGTCAGCAATATCGTCTCCCTCAACCAGTACCGTATAGATACCTGTCACACTGCCCTTACCAGCGCCTGTACCAGCTCTTTCAAGGAGCTTGGGCAGCAGGGCAAAGACCGACGGTGTATACCCCTTTGACGCAGGAGGTTCACCAATGGCCAGTCCGATCTCTCTCTGAGCCATTGCAACACGAGTGAGAGAGTCCATAAAGAGAAGACAGTCCTTCTGTATGCTTCTAAAGTACCCTGCGATTGCAGTGGCCACAAACGCCCCTTTCACCTTGGCAACTGGGGACTGCTCAGATGTAGAAACCACCACAACAGAGCGCCTCATGCCTTCCTCACCAAGGTCGCGCTCAATGAACTCCCTGACCTCCCTGCTTCGTTCCCCCACAAGTGCGATAACGTTAACGTCTGCCTGTGTGTACTTTGCTATCATCCCCATCAGCACGCTCTTTCCAACACCGGCTGCTGACATAATCCCAATCCTCTGTCCCTTACCAAGGGTAATGAGGCCATTTAGGGCGTTTATACCTAGATCCATGACCTCCTTGATCCTTTCCTTTGACAGGGGATTGGATGGCACCTCAAATATAGGATAGTTTACACCGCTAATTGGGCCTTTGCCGTCTATTGGCTCACCAGATTCGTTAATAACTCGACCAATAAGCCCCTCGCCTACCTTAACGGAAACCTTTCTTCCAAGTGGCAGCACCCTGCTTCCTGGTTTGATCCACGAGATATCGCCAGCGGCCATAAGAAGCTCTTTGCCATCCTTAAAACCAACCACCTCTGCATTTAAGTGCGATTGACCATCAGTGCATATCTTGCACGCATCGCCAATACATGCCTTTAGACCGGTAGATTTTATGATCATGCCGGTGATCTCAATCACTCTACCGTACACCCTTAGAGGATTGGACTCTTTTACGGCCTTTATATATGGCTGAAGATCAATGGAGGACAAGGTTGTCTCTCATATCTTCTATCGCATTATAGAATAGTTCGTCTATGTCGGTTGATATCTCTTCAGTTGTGCTAGCTACTACTGGTCCCTTTTGTGAGACCGTCGTGTCAACCTCAAACCCTACATCAGAATGCACATCTAAAAGGTTATCTTTATGTTTTATAATAAGGTCATAGACAGCAGGGTTTACTTTAATTGTGATATGTCCTGCCTTATCGATCCGCATCAGGGCTTCTTTGACTATTGATATTATTAATTCAGGCTTGACTGATAACTCCTCTCCGATGATCTTCTTGGCAATGCCGACTGCTAACTCTACCACCTGCGGCTGTAAACCTTCTAAGGATTTAGTCCTGAAGGTCTTTAAATCTTCAATTAACCTTGAGAGGTGTTCTATCATGGGGGTAGTTATATCTTGTGCGTTTTTAAGACCGGTCTTCTCCCCTTCCTCTATCCCCTTTTGCAGCCCCTTTTGATAGGCCTCTTTCTCTATTAATACGGCTTTTTGTCTTGCCTGTCGTTCCATTTCCTCTAGATCGAGCTTAATCTGTTCTGGGGTTGGCCCTGTTTCAATTACCAGTGAAGGGTCTTCCTGTACAGACTGATTGGCATTTACCCCAACCATTGTATCAGGCGTTAACGCTGATTTGGGTTCTAAAGGGTTCTTACCCGATCTCCCGTTAGAGCTGCCTTCAAGCGCTGGCATCTTGTAGGGAGTGATCCTTAAATTTCTTATGTCCCTAATTTTATACAAGTCTTTCTTCCTCGCCGCTACCCGGTAAGATGATCTTGCCTTCCTCGCCAAGCTCTCTTGTCTTTTTGATTATATTTTGTTGGGCCTTTTCAACCTCAGATATCTTGACCGGTCCACGTACCTCCATATCTTCTTTGAGTATCTCGGCAGCTCTCTTAGACATGTTTTTAAATATCTTATCCTTGAGACCTTCCGAGGCAGTCTTTAAGGCCAGTGAGAGATCCTCGGTGCTGATCTCCTTTAAGACCATCTGTATGCCTCTGGCGTCTACCTTTACGAGGTCCTCAAAGACAAACATCAACTGTCTGATAGAGTCGGCTAGTTCATAGTCATGGCTTTCAATGTTTTCCAGGATAAGCTCCTCGGTGGACTTGTCCGTTTGGTTTAATATCAATGCAACCTTTTTCACGCCGCCAACCTTTATACCCTCGCTCCTTTCCAGGTCCAGTTCACTCTTAAGGACGTCTTCTATCTCCTCGATGGCGTCAATGGGTATACCCTCGGTGGTTGCCATCCTCATGGTAACGTCCACTTTTAGGGACTTGGGCAGCGTCGTCAAAACCGTGGCAGCCTGAGCCGGGTCTAAAAGGCTCAGTATAAGGGCGATTGTCTGTGGATGCTCGGTCAGTAGAAAGTTTACCAGCTTCTTGGCGTCTACCTTCTTTAAGGACTCCAACGTGCTTTCAACAGCTGCTTTTTCCAAGATCTTCTTGGCAGTTTTCTCATCGAGTCCCTTTAACAGCATCTGCTTGAGGTACTGTCCGCCGGAGAGGTATATCTCGCCTTTTTGTACCTTTTTTGATGCCTCACGAAAGACTGTCCTTATATCATCCTCTTTAACAGAGCGGGTTCTGGTCATTATGGAACTGATCTTACCTATCTCTTTTATATCGAGATTTTTCAATATCTCGGCAGCCGCATCCTCACCTATAGCAGTGAGAAAGATGGCAGCCTTTTCAAATCCTGTATGTGCCATATATTGATGGTGCCTCCTTGCTTTCTATACCACGGAGCAGCCTTTACAAAAGCTGCATGATCATAGCCCATTAATGCAATCTTATGGAGCCTCCTCACCTTCTACCCATTCTTTTACCAACTGTGCGGCAGAGACCGGGTTCTCTTTAACCCACTGCGACCATTCGCTTATTTCTCTCTTGATTGGCGCCTCATCTGTAGGAGGTGATGGAACATCTCGTTCTTTTCCTTCAATCGCTTCTTTTTTCATTTCCCTTTCGATCTCAGCAACGGTCTTTGGATAAGGTAGCTCAGTCACCTTCACAGGAGGCGGAGGCTCTGTCAAGACCTTTATGATTGGTCTTACCACAAAAAGCAAGAACAACAACGCAACAACCAGAGGGGCCAGGTATTTCGCCACCAATATACCGTCTCTGAAGTAGTCTCTGGAGGCCGGCGGAATCTCCTCCTTGAGTTCAGCCTCAAATGGCATGTTTATCACCGCCACCTGATCTCCCCTATCTATAGTAAAACCTATGGCCTTTTTAACAAGCTCCTCGTACCTCTTTATCTCTTCATCTGTGCGAGCCGTGTACTTTACATCTTTTGTTCCAGGCTTAGCTGCGGTATACATGCCATCTACCAAGACAGCGGCTGACAGTTTTTTGACGTTCCCAGATGGTCCCTGTGTGTGGCTTACTACCTTGTTTATTTCGTAGTTTAGCGTCTCGCTCTGTTTCTGTGCCTGTGTCTGAGCGCCCTGAGACTGTGCCGTAGCCTTACCTGGCAGGTTGGACTGCACACCTGGGACACCGCCTGGTCCCATCGTCGTTGATTTCTCTTTTACCGACTGCTCGCTCCTGACCACCTGTCCCTCGGGGTCATACTTTTCCTCAGTTTTTTCAGACTTGGAAAAATCTATATCTGCCGTCACACGCGCCTTGACCTTGGACTTACCAATGACGGGTTCAAGGATATCCATTATCCGTATCTCTACGTCCTTCTCATATTTCTTCTGATATTCAAGTTGTGTAGCAGTCAGTCCAACAACATCGTCAACAGGTCTTGTCAACAGTTCGCCTTTATTATCAACTATCGTTACATCTTTTGGATTGAGCCCCTCAACGCTGCTGGATACCAGATGCACAATACCTTGTATCTGACTCTGAGACAGAGTCCTGCCCTGCTTTAGAGCTATGAGGATGGAGGCCGTAGGAGGCTCCTTCTCTTTTATGAATAATGACTTCTCCGGCATCGCCAGATGTACCCTTGCCCTGTCAATCTCCGATAGGGCTAGTATAGTCCTTGAGAGTTCTCCCTCTAAGGCCCTGCGATAGTTAAGTTTTTGCATAAAGTCTGTCGTTTGAAAATCAACCTTGTCAAAGACCTCAAAACCTACCCCGCCACCCTGCGGCAGCCCTTGTGCTGCAAGTTTAAGCCTTAGATCGTATACCTTATCAGAGGTAACCAGTATGGTATTGGACGTTAGCTTATAAGGTTCCTTAAGTTCTTGCAGCTTATTTACAATGACCCCGGCATCAGCTTCAGACAGATTAGCAAACAGCACCTGGTAATTGGGTTTTTGTGACCATGATATTATTAAAATCAAAGACGCTATAGCCATAACAACAGACGATGCAAGTATTATCTTCTTCCTTGTAGACCATCCCTTTAGTATATCAATTATATTTGGCATTTACACCTCTGTCACTAACTATATTAAATAAAATATACGACAACAAACCTATGCCCAAGGCAAGGCGCTCCTTATCCTTTATGCACCAGCTCAGGCTGTATACATTAAACAACAACGGCTTGTACATATCTCAAGCTAAGTATATCAATAGAATATGACAAATAAATCTGATGCTTTATACCTGCATCCTCATTACTTCGTCATATGCGTTAAGCAGTTTGTTGCGCACCTCTAACATCAACTGAAATGACATGTCAGCCTTCTCCATAGCGAGCACCGCCTTTGTAACATCCCCGCCGGTGGACATCTCCTCTATAGCCCTATCGGCCTCCTTCTGCATAGCGTTAACCTCGCTAAAGGCACTTTTAAGCGCCGAATCAAAACCACCATTTGAATCCTTCTTATCCGTTATCGTTTGTTGTATCTCTTGTCCTGAGCTTGAACCGAATATCTTAAATTCAGACATGATTACCTCCCTATCTCCAAAGTTTTCAGAAACATACCTTTTGATATATTAAAAGCCGATACATTGGCTTCATAAGCCCTTGCAGCCATCATCATGTTAACCATCTCTTCAACCACGTTTACGTTAGGCAGTGAGATATAACCCTGCTCGTCGGCGTCAGGATGATTAGGACTGTATACCTTCATTGGCGGATTTTGATCCTGCTCGATCTTTGCTACCTGGACGCCCATCACACTTTCATCAGGTTTGCCGATTGGCAAAACCTCAAAGACAACATCCTGCCTCTTATACGGACCACCTTCTTTAGTCCTTGTAGTGTGTATGTTTGCCACATTGGAGGCTATAGCGTTCATCCTCTGCCTTTGTGCTATTAGGGCTGAGGCGTTTACATTAAAAACGTCAAACGTATCCATCACTGCCCCCTCTTTATCGCACTCTTGTACATCTTAAACTTAGACGATATCAGTTTACCGGCAGCTTGGTTTAGAAGGGCATTTTCTGTCATCCTTGCCACCTCTACATCCAGCTCCACGTTATTCTTATCACCCCACGCCACAGCGCTTTCTTCTACTGTAAGATTACCCCTACCAACGTCTTGAGCAGACTTATAGTGAAGACCATTTGTTGTGTCCATCTTCAACTTCTCATCATCTATAAATGCACTAAAATTTACGTCCTTTGCCCTATACCCCGGTGTATCCGAGTTGGCTAAGTTTGATGATATTATCTTATGTCTAAGGGTTGTCATCCCTAACAACCGTTCTGATACATCAAAACCTTTATCCATAAAGGCCTCCTTTTATTTTTCTCTTCTATTAACAAAACAATGATGTGCAATAAATATACCAACTCATTGCCTACTCAAAAGATATTTACCCTATATCATGTTTTTGTTTATCTGTCACTACCTAAGTACTCATATTATAGCACAAAACGATAATAAATTTATTTCTTCCTATATGGTAGCGTGTCGACCTTTCATTGTATCATTCAGTGATGTGTCATAAACTCAACGTCAAAAACCTAACTATTTTCTCATGTATCAGGAAAATATTTCCCGTACTCGTTAAGTTTATTTCTTATGGTCCTGACGCTAACGCCCAATATTTTAGCTGCTTTAGTCTTGTTGCCATTTACATCCTTGAGGGTCTTGAGTATCAAGTCTTTTTCCATCTCCTTAATCCCCTTTGAGGAGTTATCTGCTACTGGTGTATCGTTGTCACACATAAAATCGTCTACCGATATCAACTCACCTTTTGACAGGAGCACTGCCCTGTGAATCACGTTTTCCAGCTCTCTTATATTACCACGCCACTGTTTGTTCTCAAGGAACTCAACAGCCTCCTTTGTAAGCCCCTTAACCTCCTTGCTCAACAGGGCAGAGAACTTTTGTATAAAATACTCGCTTAATGGCACAATATCGTCTTGTCTCTCTCTTAGAGGCGGGACGTGTATGGGAAACACACTCAATCTGTAGTAGAGGTCCTCCCTGAAGTTACCCTCGGTGGATTCTTTATACAGATCCCTGTTGGTAGTGGCTAGGACACGGATGTTGATCGGTATGGTGTGTTTGCCACCGACCCTGTCGATCTCCTTTTCTTGCAGAACCCTTAACAGTTTGGCCTGAAGCCCCATGGACATCTCCCCGATCTCATCAAGCAGTATGGTGCCTTCGTTAGCGAGTTCAAACTTACCAATCTTTCTTTCTGTGGCGCCTGTGAAGGAGCCTTTCTCATGTCCAAAGAGCTCAGACTCCATTAGATTATCTGGTATTGCAGCACAGTTGACGGCTACAAAGGGTTTATCCTTCCTGTGGCTCGACCTATGTATAAACCTCGCTATCAGCTCCTTACCCGTGCCGCTCTCTCCATATATCAAGACCGTCGTATCACTTGTAGATATCTCACCGGCTATCTGCAGGATGCGTTTCATCTTTGGATTGATGCTGACTATCTCACGGCTTCCGGCGAGGCTCTCCATTATTGAGTTTACCTTTTTTGTGAGTTTCTCAAATGAAAACGGTTTCATCAGGTAATCCGACGCCCCCTCTTTCATCGCTTCCACGGCATTCTCGACAGTACCATACCCTGTTATCACTAGAACGGGAAGTTTGCCAACCCTTTTTCTAACCTCTTTTAGGAAGGACAGACCATCCATCTTGGGCATCTTCATGTCCGTTACCACCAATGCAAATGGCGTCGTATTTAGCTTTGTCAAGGCGTCCTGTCCGTTGTCGGCAACAACCGTGCTGTAGCCAAGTCTTTGGATCGCCTCCCTAAGGGCGTCTCTCATCTGCTTCTCGTCATCAACTAATAGTATTGGTTTAGCCATCGTTCCTTCCAAAAAATAATTACGTTAAGGTTGTATAATTGGTTCGTGGGAACACCCTCCCATAACCACTAGTGCTGTTGACTTAAGAAGTGAGGGCTTTGCCTACTAACGCAGGTGTTCGCAACCCCCCTCCCTCAGACTCACCCCCGATAGTGACCAGTCCCCTTGATCCCGTAAATGTCCAGCGTGGCTGCTTAAATAAAGGGGAAAGCAAAAGAGCTTTATCTCATTGGTCACAGATGGGGAGGTAGAGCTGAAAGCAGCTTCCCCTTCCTAACTCGCTCTTTACTTTGATAGCGCCATCGTGCACCAGCATAATCTTAGATGCTATGGCCAGTCCCAGTCCTGTGCCTTTTTCCTTAGTGCTAAAGAAGGGATCAAAGATCCTCTCGAGGTTTTCATGTTTTATACCCTCGCCCTCGTCGACGATCTCGACAATGACGTTTGTATCATCTGTCCTTTCGATAAGTTTTATGGTGCCACCATCGGGGGTGACCTGAACAGCGTTGATTATTATGTTCATAAACACCTGTTTTAAAAGCTCTCCGTCACCTGAGATAACGTAACCGTTTCCATTGTCTCTATGCAGGTTAACGCCCCTTGATTCAATGAGCGGCATGAGCATGAACAGCGATTCATCTATGACCTCGCTGAGTTGGATCTCATAGAACTTTGGTTTCTGAGGCTTTGCAAAAAATATCATATTCGTCAGCACGTTATTGAGGCTTCTAATGCCCATAGATATGCCTCTGGCAAGGTTGGCATTTGGAGAGTCTCCTAACTCGTTTTCAAGCATGCTTGCGTATAGTTCGATACTGCAAAGGGGACTTCTTATCTCATGGACTATCTGAGCAGCCATCTCTCCCATTGCTATCAATCTCTTGTTGCGTTCTTGTTGAGATTCCAGCTCTCTGATCCGAGTAATATCCTGAAGCAGTATAACCACTCCACGAGTAGAGCCTTCCCTATCAAGTATATTTGAACGGGATATGACAACGTTGTATCTGTTACCTCCGGCTGTGAGAAAGGTGTCTGCACCCTCTTTCTCTATTACAAAGTTCAGAGAGTTAAACGTCTTGCCTATAACGTCCTCTGTCCTCATACACAGCATCCTTTCAGCGGCTTTATTGAACATGGTTATGTTGTCGTATGGGTCAAGGACTATGATGGCCTCTCTCAGGCTTTCTAAAATGCCTTTCAGGTAGTCTTTGGCCTCCTGTGTATCGAACAGTGCCTGCTGTAGTTGCTTGTTCTTTTCCTCTAACTCAATGGTAAGATAGTGTACCTTTTCTTTGAGTCTTTCATATATCTGCTCAAGGCTCTTAGATGCAACGGTGAAATTCTCAAAGGCCGTATTTAAACTGCTTATGTCTTCCACTAAAACTCTCCGGCAATCCTTTTATTTATCTTAGCTTCCTTTAAGGCAGCCTTTGAAAACCTGCTTATAGGCGAGTTACCTCCCTGCAGGTTTTTGAGCATAGCTTCAGACTCCTGTCCTGACAGTGCTGCACCAAGGCGATAGACAGCCCATTCGTTAGCCGGCTCACTGGATAGCGCCTTCTTGTAATAATTAACCGCGTTCTCCGTATTACCGAGGTCATAGAAGGCATCAGCAAGTGCCAGGTAGTCATCGGTAACACCGCCGAAGTCCTTTACAGCTTTTTCGTAGAAAAGCACCGCAGCTTCATTTTTTGGAACCATCAGAAGGCTGTTTCTTATTATCTCAAGGTCGTCCTTATTAAGCTTTTTAGCAAGCATGACAATCTTGAGTGCATCTTTGTAATCGCGGTTATTAAAATATATATGCGCCTCAGTTTTAATCAGCTCATCATTTGGAACCTTGAGGTTTTTCAATTCTGCCAGATATTTGACGGCATTAGCCTTATCGCCGTCGTTTGAATATATCTCCGTCAGCTCGCTTAACGCCTTATGTTTTTCCATATCAGAGGAGTTTTTTGAGATCCAGGTTAAGACGTCTACATACGGCTTACCACTATCTTTTAGGGCATCTTTTGCCTGTAAGATGAAAGGTTCCCTGGACTTTGTCAACAGCAGGGTACCGTAGGAAATCCACAGATCCACAAACTGATTACCATCTTCCTTCATTGCCTCCGTCATAACGCCCTCTATCCTGTCGAGCATCTCCTTTGAGTTCGGAGTCTTGGAAAAAAGTGTTTTTACAGAACTCGCTGCATCCTTAAACTTCTTTTCCTTTACGTAGAGGTCTATCAAAAGCGATACGGCCTCTTCTTTACCCTTTTCTTTAAGACCTGACCCTTTGAGCGTGTTTAGGTTCTTCTTGACTTCTTCCGTATTGCCTGACTTTAACTGTAACTTGGACAGATTGATCAGGGCCTGTTGTCTAATATCTCTATCCTTGCTGTTAGCAATCTTATTAAGATATATTGAAGCTCTATCAGGTTTTGATTCTTTCATGGCTATAAGTCCCAGCCCTAGAGACGCTTTATCCTGTAAGTCTTTTTCTTTTATAGCTGAAAAAGCCTCCTTCGCCTCTTTTACGTCTCCTGACGATAGTAAGTTTTCGCCGTAGTAGTAGAGGGTCTCGTCATTGTTTTTTCTTATGTAATTCTTATCCTGACGTATGGCGGTAGCATAGACGTCCTTGGCCTCCTTGACCCTGTCCATACGCTGCAGGGTATTGGCTTTCTCATAAAGCGCTTCCGTGTTTGAACCAGCCTTATCGAGGGTCTCAATGGCCTCTGGGAGCTTTATAAGCGCTATCAAGCTCTTTGCAAGTCCGACGTATGCCTTGTCAACCTGCCTGGAGTTTGGATAGTTTTTTATAAACAGCAGGTACCCCGACTTCGCATCGTTATAGAACTTCTTTACCAGGTTTAAGTCAGAACGCCGCAGCAGCGCATCTTCCTTTACCTTATCGTTTGTCGAATTAGTATAAACCTTTCTATATCGCTCAATGGCTGCTGTTGTATCTTGCTCCCTTTCCAAGATCTTTGCATAGATAAAGTTACATGAGGCCAACAAGTCTGGCTGCCCTTTACTGTTGTCATAGCAGCCGTTAAGCATATCCACTGCCGACCGATACTCTTTCATCTCAAGCAGTACCCATGCCTTTTTTAGCTCTTCTGTGATCAGCACCTCTTTTATATTTAGTGCCAGAGCCTCAGCGGCAAGGAGCAGCATTGATAGAATAACTAATATATATATATTACGTCTTCTCATCTTTTATCATCATATCAAGAACTATGCCAAGGTGTAATGTCCATTAAATAGTCATTGTACAGGAAAAAATTGCCCATTTGTGTCAATATTATGACGCTTTTTCCTGCAACCATTGTTCAATATAGATACATATAAATTCTAATGGGTTTTAAACATAGAAGGGGAGGTTCTGCCTACTGTCGCAGGGGTTCGCAACCCCTCCCCTCAGCCCCCTCAACAAGGGGATCAGTCCCCTTGACCCCGTAAATAATATTTACTCCCCATGAATTGCTTAGATGACAACTGAATCGTTGTTTTTCAAGTCAATACCGCGTTTTTTTAGCTTTTCGAGGAATGTAGTTCTGTTAAGGCCGAGCATTCCGGCTGCCTTGCTCTTAACCCCTCCGGAGCGTTCCATGGCCTGGGCTATGAAGTTTCTCTCTATGTCATCTAATATGGCATTCAGGTCTATGCCTTCCAGGGGAAGCTGCATCATTATCTGAGTCGGACAATGCTGACTTGTCTTTTGCTTATGAAAGCGCCCAGGCAGGTTCTCGGCTGCGATCACACCGGTCTCATCCAGTATAACGAATCTTTCGATGAGTGTTTCAAGCTCCCTGACATTTCCGGGCCAATGATACTTCATCAGTATGTCCATAGCTCCTGATGTTAGCTTTAGGGGGTCTTTGCATTGCTTGGAGCAAAAGATATTCATGAAGTGATCGACAAGCAGTGGTATGTCTTCTTTTCTTTCTCTTAACGGTGGCAGGTTGATTGGTATTACGTTTAAACGGTAGAAGAGGTCTTCCCTGAAGTCGCCGTTTTTTGTAGCAACCTCGAGATTTTTGTTAGTAGCAGCCAGTATCCTGACGTCAACCTTAAGGGTCCTTGTTCCACCCACCCTTTCAAACTCTCTCTCCTGGATGATTCGTAACAGTTTCACCTGAAGGGACGGATGCAGCTCTCCAATCTCATCAAGCAAGATGGTGCCAGTATCGGCCAGTTCAAAGCGACCCTTGCGTGTGTTGATCGCCCCGGTAAATGCGCCTTTTTCATGTCCAAACAGCTCAGATTCGAGCAGTTCGTTTGGTATTGCCCCGCAGTTTACCGGTACGAATGGATTATCCACCCTGTTGCTACAGTAGTGGATTGCCTTTGCGACAAGCTCCTTACCCGTCCCACTCTCCCCACATATAAGTACCGTAGAGTCCGAGTTAGACACCTTCTCAATCATGTTGAACAACTGCTTCATCTGAGACGACTGCCCAAGAAGTTTATCGAAATAGTATCTGCTTTTTGTCTGTTCCATACCGATAGCTAGTATTGTAAAGTTATTTTACTATTATGTCAATAACTTGACTTATAGTCTTATAGTTGAGTTTAGTCGCCTGTTAAATATTTTTCAAACATTATTAGACTCTTGAAGACCATCTCACCCTCTCTAGTCATCGTATACGATTTATCTTTGTTCTGTTCAACGATATCAGCGTTTTTCAACATGCGTAGATGAAAAACAACCTTCTGATGGTCTTCCTTCATACCAAGTTCATCTAAGATGTCTATAAATCGTAGTTTTTTATTTATGTCAAGCATCTTTAATATACGACGTCTTATAGGGTTTATAATCGAGTAAAGCAGACTGTCAAAATCCAGATCCAAGATATCTTGTTCAAACTTTGACTCTTCAACCGCACAACTGATTATAGAGAGTAGCTCTTCTATTCTAAATGGTTTGGACACATAGTCGCTTGCTCCCCTTTTTATAGATTCTATAGCGCTTCCAATAGTTGAGTAGGCTGTGATGATTATTATCTTTACTTTCGGCAATATCTTTCGTATTTCGTTTAGGGCGTCCATTGCCGGCATCCCTGGCATCATTAAATCAAGCAGTATGATATCGAAGTCCTGTTCATTTACCTTCAGCAGCGCATCATCTCCTGATACAGCTTTCTCGACAAAATACCCAGAATCCTTAAGGATTTCAGACAGATCATCTCTAATCTCCATCTCATCATCTACGATCAATATCTTTTTCACGTATCTTCCTCACCAACCGGTATCTTAATAATTACCGAGGTTCCTTTCCCTAAGGCGCTTATAATGTCTATAGTTCCACCGTGCTGAGCTATTACACCATAGCATATAGACAACCCTAACCCTGTCCCTTCACCTATTCTCCTTGTTGTAAAGAAGGGATCAAAGATGTTTTTCAGGTTTTCCTCCTTAATCCCCACACCGTTGTCAGTCACTTCAACTATAACCATTGCGTCCTGCACAAAGGTTCTTATAAAGATATCCCCCTTATCTGGCAGCGCATAGATTGAGTTATCAATGATGTTTATAAACACCTGTTCTATTTTTATAGGGTCACCCATTACTGAGGCATACTCAGCCAGGTCTAGATGCAGCGTTATCCCCCGCAGCTTATCCTCCAACACAATGATAGCCCCATTTATCGCGTCATTTAAGTTGACCGATAATAACTCGGTATCTTGAATGCGGGAGACAAGCATTAACTCCTTTGTAAGCTTAGAGACCCTCTCCATGCCTAGTTCTATTGATCGCAGTTTTGAATAGAGAGTTCCGTGTATATTGATTTTCTTTACTTTTGACTTAAGTGTCTGTATCTTCATAGACGCACTCGTCAGTGGATTATTAATCTCATGTGCAATCCTGGTCGCAAGGCGGTCAAACGAGACCATTTTCTCATTCTTAATTATATGCTCCTCCATCTTCTTGCGAATCGTGATATCTCGAAATACCCCTAATATACAATCTTTATTGTCAAGTTGGATCAACTCTGCAATAATCTCAACCCAGACGATTGAACCGTCTGACCTTACCACTTTATTCTCTAATGGAGCACTCAACATTCCCCCCTTAGGCCCCCATAGGCAATGTTGAGAGTAATCCTCTGTAGGCGTTGGATGCAATAGTGATTGATGAATCCCAACGATCTCATCTTTTTTTCTAAGAAGAAGCCTTGTTGCTGCAGGATTGGCATCTACAATTATACCCGTGTCTATCTCCGCTATAAACATAGCATCAGGGGAGGTATCAAAGATATTGCGAAAACGCCTTTCACTCCTTCCCAACTCTCTTTCTAACCGCTTCGTGTAGGTCCGGTCACTACCTATACACAGGATCTCCTGTAGATTGCCATCCTTATCATAGACCGCCTTATTGGTCCATACAACCCACACACGTTGTCCATCCTTACGCATGTTCTCATTTTCATTAGCAGCGTATTTAGTAGGACTAACCGTAATAGCGTCTATCATCAGCCTTAAGTCTCTACCAAAGCTATCATATTCAGGCACTATTGTGCCCATAACGTTCTTTCCTGTAAGCTCATCTACATAGTAGCCAAAATAATCCTGACCAAATTTATTTATATAGACGATATTCCCACTTGTGTCCATCCTTAAAATAATACTATTGGCGCTCTCTATTATCTCCAGGTTATGTTGGATCTCACTCTTGACAGTTATAAGCTCTTCCTTAGCCTTCTCAAGCTCTATGATGGTTTTCTGCAGTTCTAAGTTTTTGTTCTTAAGAGACTCCTCTTTTTCATGCAGCGACCTAATTAAACACAGCCTCTCAAAACCCCTATCAACGGCTATCCGTAATTCGTCTGCCCCTATGGGCTTATTCAAATAATTGATAGCCCCTATCTTCATCGCCTCTATGGCCGTATCTATATCTCCATGTCCGGTGATAACTATGCACTGCAAGTGAGGCTGGATACTCATGGCCTGACGGATTAACTCTATGCCGTCCATTGACGGCATCTTGATATCTGTAACAAGGACGTCAATAACATTTGACCTCAATATATGCAGTGCCTCATTGGCCGACCTTGCTGTATACATATTAGGATAATCAGTAATAAGCTGCCATCTAATAAACTCTATTATCTTAATCTCGTCATCAACAAGTAGGATCTTTCCTTCTTCAACCATTACAATAACATCCCCGCATCTTCTTTATATTTCACGGTAGCTATGCTTTTGCACTTTCTGGATTCCTGCCTATGCAGGAATGACATACTTGACAAAACGGCCATTACTGTCATTCCCACGAAAGTGGGAATCCATAATCTTGAAACCATAGACAATTTACCATGCTTTTTAAAGAGGATACAGAAAATCTTTAGAGCAAGACTTTTATCTGTTGGACAAATCCTTTAACATCATCGACGCTGCTTAAAAGAATATAAAGCCTCCCTACATCTACCTCAAGATACTCGTGTATAAGTATATTTCTTTACCCAACCATCCCAAGCAGCTTTTTTGTCAGCCCCTCATCAAGATAACCGTATTTTGCTAACAGATCTATACACTCTGAATACGTAGCTGGATTGCCAAGGTTGTACCTGCTTACTAAATGACATGCAATATCGATGATTACCTGAATAGTCTCAATATACCCGTATCTCAACGCCCATTCTTTAGACCTATCAGCCAAAAGATCTTCAAGGACATACCTCTCTTTGAACCTCAATAGCTCCTCTATGTTTTCCTCTAACACCTTAAGGCGTTCCAACATAGTTGCGCTCCCCAAAACGACCCTCATTTATTCGCTTCTTAAGACTCGTATCCACCACCATCCTCAGATATGCCGTATCAAGATAGTACAAAAAGGTGCTCTTTTTAAAATCCACATACATAGCGTCGTCCCTGCACAATATTAACTGCCCCTTTGAGACTATCTCATATGCCATTACAGGTTTAATCTTGTATAAATCGTTTAAGAGCACAATATCAATCCTCCTGCGACATGCGATCTCGATACTGGCTGCCACATTCCCTATTTCCAACAAACCTACATCCCGCTCTGTATACAGTCCAACATCTATATCGCTTATCCTAGTTGCCCTGCCCTCTGCAAAAGAACCAAACAGTAGGGCAAACACTAGAAAGTCATAGCTCCACAGTTCTTTTTCTAATATTACTTTAAGGTCTTTCATCTTATATCAAACAAACCATTATTTTCAATTATAACACTTCCTGATGTTCTGTAACAGTTCAGTGTACGATTGAAACATTGTATATAAACATGCAATATAATGGGGTCAAGAGAAATGATCCCCTTGCGGGTGGGTCTGAGGGATAATGCTAGGGATAATGCTGTTGACTTAAGCATTAATATGTATGCACATGGGCGATATTTTAAGCAACCACTCCTGACATTTACAGGGTCAAGGGAACAAGTTCCCTTGTGGGAGGGTCTAAGGGAGGGCAAAGCCCTCCTTTTTTCATCTTCACAACCTTAAGTCAACAGCATTAGGTCTGAGGGAGGGGGGTGCGAACCCCCTGCGTCAGTAGGCAGAGCCCTCCATTCTATTTTCTGCAACGTATGCAACCGAGATCAGCTATAATATAATGGATGTTTACCAAACACCTGCAACACCTAAAGCGTAGCGACCTCCTGCGGACGATAGCAGACAGAGGTTCCCCCCAGGGCAGAACGGTCTGGATCAACGAGACCCCCATGCTCAACTTTGCCTCAAATGACTACCTTGGCCTCGCCTCAAACACAGAGCTCATCGAGGAGGCAAAAAGGGCAATGGACAAGTACGGCATCGGGGCGGGCGCTTCAAGACTGTTAAGCGGGGGCTGTATACTCCACTTGGAGCTTGAACGACGTGTCGCTGCCTTTAAGGACACACCAGCGGCGCTTGTCTTTAACTCAGGCTACTCCGCAAACCTCAGCGCAATCCCCTCACTTGCAACAAAGGATGGCGCTATCTTCAGCGACGAACTCAACCACGCCAGCATCATCGACGGATGCAGATTAAGCGGCGCAGAGAAGTTCGTTTATCAGCACAAGAACCTGACACACCTGTCAGAGCTGCTACAGGCTGCGGACAACCCCATAAAACTCGTTGTCACGGAGTCCGTCTTTAGCATGGATGGAGACATCACAGACATCAGAGGTATCTACGAGCTATGTAAGACCCACAACGCCCTCCTCTATATAGACGACGCCCACGCCACCGGCGTTATAGGTAATGGCAAGGGGTCGCTTGCACATTTCAATATCCGGCCTGATGATACTATAGTTCAGATGGGTACATTCTCTAAGGCACTGGGCAGTGTGGGGGGCTTTATAGCCGCATCCAAGACAATAATCGACTATCTGATTAATTGCGCCAGAGGTTTTATATACTCCACAGCCTTGCCAGTCCCTGCCGTTGCCGCCTCTTTAGCGGCTATCAACTACGTCGAAGACCACCCTGAAATCATACGACGACTGTGCTATAATATCTCAAACTGTAAGAGACTGCTCCTATCAAAGGGCGTCAAAGTATCTGATGAGGAGACGGCTATTATCCCTATATACGTTGATACAGTCAAGGATGCACTGCGTGTCTCTGAGCATATGTCTGCAAGTGGCATATTGGCCCCGGCTATTAGACCACCTACGGTGAAACAGCCACGCATAAGGATATCCATCTCGGCGCTGCACACGGAGGAGGACATTGAGCTTCTGACAGTGTACCTTTTTGAGGCGCTTAGATGCCAATAGCACTTGTAACCGGAGCATCGGGTGGGCTTGGCAGAGAGGCTGCCAAATGCCTGTTGATAGCCGGCTACGACGTAATAGCCCACTACAACAGCGCCAGCGAAAAAGACCTTATGCGACACCTCCAGCGCTACGAGGGACGCGTCTTTAGCATCAAGGCAGATCTAAGCAGCAAGGACGACATACGGCTAATGGCAACTCGGATCGGTGATAAGTACGGAGGTATAAACGTTGTGATCAACTCAGCAGGCATCACAAGGGACAGACTATTGATCAATTGCTCTCAGGAGGACTGGGATAACGTCATAGGTGTAAACCTCAGCGGCGTCTTTTATGTGATACAGGCCATCCTGCCGCTGCTTATTAATTCCAGGGACGGCCACGTGGTAAACGTATCTTCTATCTCAGGGATCAAGGGGGTTGCCGGTCAATGTGCCTACAGCGCCTCAAAGGCCGCCCTGTTGGGACTGACATATGCACTGGCAAAGGAGCTTTCAGGTTTTCACGTGAGGGTCAATGCCATCATGCCTGGTTATATGGAGACAGAGATGGGGCTGGCCAATCCTCAGGCCCTTATGAAGGCACAAGGACAGAGCCTGCTAAACTGTCTCTCCTCGGTACAGGAGACAGCATCGTTTATATGCTGGCTCGTAAAGACACAAAGACAGACCGGTCAGGTCTTTACGCTGGATAGCAGGGTTTTGTGAAGGGCTTTTTCATAACAGGAACTGATACGGGCGTAGGCAAGACCATAATAACCGCTATAGTGGCCCTGGCGCTACAGGAAAGAGGTCTGAGGACAACTGTCATAAAGCCCATTGAAACCGGCTGCATGTTGTCAGGCCAAGGCCTCGTACCTCCAGATGGACTCTTTCTAAAAAACATCCTCAACCTGGATGACGACATCGACAGGATTACTCCTGTGCGCTATGCCCTGCCACTAGCACCCTTAGTGGCCGCCAAGTTGGAAAACAGAGAGGTTGACCTGCAACGGCTAAGAAGGTGCTTTGCTGAGTTAAACACATATGAGGCAGTTGTGGTGGAAGGCATTGGGGGATTGATGGTGCCCATAACTGAGGACTACTTTGTGTACGACATGATAAAGGAGTTAGGACTTCCTGTCATACTCGTTGCAGCAGCAGGGCTTGGCTCAATCAATCATACTCTTCTTTCTATTGATTTTATGAAAAGCCACAATATCAGTACTGCTGGCTTGATTATCAATCACAACGTTAGTTATCATGGCATCGCAAACAGGACAACCCCTGATACAATAAGCAGATTAAGTCCCATTAATATCATCGCAACGGTACCGTTTATAAGAAACATAGATTACCCTAATCTTAAGGCATTTACAAAAGTGTTAAATCGTGATCTTCTCAGCATAATTTACTATAAATAATTGCTTGACTCCAAGGCAATCGCATTTAAAAACTTGACGCGTTGTTAGTTGAGCGTAGGGGATTGTCTGAACTAGGATTACACGGATGAAAGGATTTACAGGAAAGCGAGATGACATAATCCAGGCAATCCTTAAATCCGCTAAATCGTGGTTCAGACATCTTAAAGGAAATTATAAATTACCTCATAAGTACATGGTATTAGGATTGATCATTATGGGGTCGAGGGGACTGGTCACCTTGTGGGTGGGTCTGAGGGAGGGGGTTACGAACCCCTGCGGCAGAGGCAAAGCCCTCACTTCTTTCTCTTTTGTTTTCTCTTTAAAAAGCATGATAAAAATTTTTATGGTTTCAAGACTTATGGATTCCCACTTTCGTGGGAATAACAGTAATAGCCGTTTTCCAAACATGTCATTCCACAGCCTGCCCCTGGCTTGAACAGGGGTAAACAGGAATCCAGAAAGCGTAAAAGCATAGTTACCATGAAATATAAAGAAGATACAAACAACTCAAACAACAATATGCCTTGTTAAATCCTGCTGATCTAAAAAGAAGCATTACTCATTTGCAAGTAAAGACTTCATGCTCTTTCTGACTCAAAAAAACGATAACGGACAGGACGTGGCCAAGTACAGACCACCACCCCTAAGACTAATACTAAGCTGCATTCAAAGAGGTATATTATGTTTCAGAATGTAAGATGTTGTATTATAATGGGGTCAAGAGGACTGTTCCCCTTGCAGAGGGGTCTGAGGGTTAATGCTGTTGACTTAAGGCTGTGAAAATGAATAAGGAGGGCTTTGCCCTCCCAAGACCCTCCCACAAGGGGACCAGTCCCCTTGACCCCGTAAATGTCAGGCATGATTGCTTAAGTCAACAGCATTAGGTCTGAGGGTAGACAGAGTCTCCACTTCTATACCAATACTGGTATGTGAACGCAACTTCGTATAACTACGTATAGATCCTTACATAAGGCAACCACCCCTATCTCGTATAGATTCTTACGTGAGGCAACACGCATGGTTAAACCAGGCAATAGTATAAAAACATGGGGGGTATTCACTGTTGTCGTTAGTTGACTGCATACAGATATCTGGTGAAATGTTAAAATAGAGTATGCGGTTTGTAGATGTAAAAAGTGATATAGCCTTTAAGAGGATATTTGGCAATGAAGGCAAGAAGGAGATACTGATATCTTTTTTGAATGCTGTGTTAGGTCTGAGTGGGGATAGGGAGATTGGTGATATATCAATATTGAATCCTTATCAGGTGCCAAAGATAGAAGGCCTGAAGGAGACAGTCTTGGACATCAGGGCGGTAGACAAGAGAAATGTAACATTCATTGTTGAGATACAGGTTCAAAGGAAGAAGGGATTTGAAAAACGAGTATTGTATTATACTAGTAAGGCATATATAGCCCAGTTGGGCAGAGGAGATGATTATCCAAAACTCAATCAGGTCATCTATATAGGGATAGTGGATTTTAATATATTTGAGGGTGATAACTATCTAACAAGGCACATGATATTGAACACGGATACGTTTAAACAGGAGCTAAAGGATTTTGAGTTTAATTTTATAGAGCTGCCCAAGTTCACAAAGGGAGAGGATGAGATAGAGAGTATAGTAGATAAGTGGATACACTTCATAAAAAACGCATATTCGCTTCACATGGTGCCAAAATGTGCTGACTTCATTGAGATAAGAGAGGCATATGATATAGCAAACGAGATTACCTGGAGTGAGAAAGAACTTGAGATATATGAATATTGGCAGATAAGGTTCCAGGATGAAAGGGGTGCAATTGAATATGCGGCTGAGAATGCCCTTATTAAAGGACAGATTGAGGGAGAACGTAAAGGAATTATAATAGGTAGAGCCGAAGGCAAAATCGAAGGCAGAGTCGAAGGAAAGCTTGAGGGGTTGCTTGAAGGGATAGAAGGGATGCTGGAGATAAAGTATGGCCCTGCTGGATTGGAGATCATGGCTTCTGTTAAAGAGCTGATGTCTATTGAAAGGCTGGAGGAGTTTAAGGAGTTGCTTAAGACCTCTAAAACTATTGATGAGTTAAGGGCGTTGCTTTAAGAACAACAAGATGGCAAGTGTCACGAACTAAATAATTTACCCGGCATCCATGCCGTTAGATTCGTTTTGTCAGGTAGGGGTTTTGGGTAACATCATTTGAGCGCCTCAAGTGCCCTTCTGTGTACCGATTCGTTAACGCAGGCCAGGATGGTGCTTGCCCTCTCCAGATTGATCTCTATGTGGTCGATATTGTTGCCGTCAATGTTTGTGAGGATACCGCCGGCCTCCTTGATTATGACATAGCCTGCCGCAAAGTCAAAGCTGCGCGACCTCGATGGTGTGACAAAGGCCGCCCCTGCCCCCAAAGCCACGTAGGCCACATCCAATGCCGTTGAACCTAAAGACCTCAGTCGTTTGGCCAACGAGAAGAGCCGCATGAGACGTGGCAGGTCCTTTGCCGGCTCCTGAGATTCGTAGAGGATTATCTCTGTCTCCTCAGAGTGATGGCTCTGAATCCTTGTGTCGTTTATGAATGCACCATGCCCCTTTACTGCGTAGAACTCGTCGCCGTTTACAAGGTTTATTATGTAACCAATGTAGCAGTCTCCTATAGTTTTGCCAGCTGAGACAGCGATGGACGTAGAGTAGATCGGCAGACCGTAGACAGCGTTTCTGCTGCCATCAATGGGGTCTATAAGCACCAGGTCTCCGCCGCCATTAACATCCATAACGCCTAGCTCCTCGGATACTATGGTGAGGGGATCGTTAAGTGTCTGGAGATATGAAACGATTATGTCCTCGGCTGCCTTGTCAATTGGATGCGTCGTATCTCCCGCAGCGCCAATTTGTATGGTCTGTCTAGCGTTTTGGGCAAACCTGTAGGCTGGCATCGCCTCCATCAGTTTTTTGCCAATGGCCTTTAAGTCGTTGATGTCCATATCTTCCTTTCGATAATTAATTATTTATCAGGTTTTAATTATTTTAAATACATAACAAGCAAACTATCTGTAGTTGGTGATCTGTATGTGTATGCCGAAGTCCTTTTCCTTTATCCTGGCGATAACACTCTGCAGGTCGTCTATCTTTTTACCCTTTATGCGAACCTGATCGCTTTGTATCTCAGCATTTACCTTAAGTTTCATATCTTTGACGAGCTTGGTGATCTCTTTTGCCTTTTCTGTAGGGATGCCCTGTTGAAGGGTGATCTTTTGTCGCGCTGTCCCCCCAGAGGCAGTCTCTATTTTACCGTAGGTAAGGGCCTTAAGGGCAACGCCGCGCTTGACCAGCTTTGTTTGAAGGATATCTACAACACTTTTTAACTTGTAATCGTCATCAGAAGTAACAGTCAACGCCATGTTTGCCTTGTCTAGGTCTATGGCGCTCTTACTTCCTTTGAAGTCAAACCTTTGGGAGAGTTCCTTCAATGCCTGATTAACGGCATTGGAGACCTCCTGAAGATCAACCTCACAGGTAACATCGAACGAATGCTCATCTACAGCCATTTATTCCTCCACATATAAAACGTTGCTTTTTATTTTAAAATATTATACCATAATCAGATGAACAATTTTACCAATGATATGAAGCCTCTGTTGCGACACCTAAAAAAAGAATGTGGGGTGCGGTTCATCGTGCGTAGCATGGTCTGTGACGATGTTGTCCTGATCGTGTTTAACCACAGCCAGCTTTACGCCTCTTTTGAGTCTCTGCTTGACTTGGGTGTCAGCGATCCAGAATATGACGTCGATGGCGGCGTTATGGGTTTTTCCTTTAACGGCTTAAGGTTCCACTTGCTCTCAAAGGAGGGCTGTGGCTGATGTTAACCTCATAAGGGGTGCAGTTCGCACCGGCTATCTCTACATACACATACCGTTTTGTCTAAAGAAATGCGGCTACTGTGATTTCTACTCCATAGTCTTAGATGACAGTACTACGGCGCCTTACCTTGATGCCTTAAAGGGGGAGCTGCTCCTAAGAAGGCGTGAACTCGGACTCATAAGAACCATCTTCATTGGCGGGGGTACGCCTGCGCTCTTGGAAGCTAGTGCCCTTGCCGCTTTGATGGCGTTTATCCAGCGAAATTTCAAACTTGCCCCCGACGTCGAGGTCACCATCGAGGCAAACCCGTTGACCATAGACTCCCCCAAACTCGACATTCTTAGAAGCTCCGGCATAAATCGTTTGAGTCTCGGAGTGCAGTCACTTGACGACGGTGTCTTGCGAACACTTGGGAGACTTCATGATGCCCGTCAGGCACACAAGGCGATAGAGGCCGTCGTCAGGTCGTTTGACAACTTCTCTATCGATCTCATCTACGCCGTCCCCGGTCAGAGTCTTGATAGTTGGCGTACAACGCTGCTTGAAGTCTTGTCTTACACTCCTGCACACGTATCGGCATACGAGTTGTCGATTGAGCCGTCCGTGCCCCTTGCACGTGCTGGTCTTGTCCTTCCGAGTGAGGATGTGGCCATCGGTATGTTTGAGCTTGTCGCCGATTGTCTTACTCAAAGCGGGTATCTGCATTACGAGATATCTAATTACGCTCGACCGTATTTTCAATGTTTCCACAACCTTAATTATTGGCGCTCAGGTCAGTACGTTGGGATAGGGGCAGGTGCGCATTCTTACGTGGACGGCAGGAGGTTTTCCAACGTTGCTGACGTAAAAACCTATATAGCCGCTATTTCAGCCAGTAAGTTGGCGATTGAGGGTATCGAAGAGGTAACGCCGCAACTGGCGTTTGAGGAGTCGATCTTCCTGGGCCTGCGAACAACTGAAGGTGTAAAGGTTGCAAAATCACGGATCGTCAGCGAGCTTGAGACAGAGGGCCTGGTGTTATATGAAAACGGTGCCCTAAGACTCACAAGGAAAGGTATGCTCCTCAGTAATCGAGTGATAGCAGAGGTCATTCAGAATCAACCCCCATCCCTATAATTTATTTAAATGCCTATGATGTTTACTCCGCTCCTTACTGAACATATCTGTCATTGCGTGTCATTCCCCTGTTCAAGCCAGGGGCAGGCTCTGCGAAAGCAGGAATCTATCCACCATTTATTGTTCATAAGAAGTGGATTCCCGCTTACGCGGGAATGACAAGTTGGGTTTGTACAACAGTCAGCGGAGTAAACTTCGTAGGCATTTTTAGTTATCGTCGTCTTCTGGTTTGTTCTTGCGTAGTTTTCTCCATAGAGATACCCTGTCAATTCCTAATAGCTTAGCAGCTAGAGTTTTATTGCCGCCTACCTCGTTTAGCACCCAATTTATATAAGCAGATTCATAATCATCGAGGGTTGCAATCTTGCCCTCCTTCCTCCTAAATGTTTTTACGGTCATCTCCCGCAAGTCTTCTGATAGATGAGACAACTCTATTGTGTGCCCCCCTGTGAGGGCAACACCTCTTTCTATTATGTTTTCTAGCTCTCGGATGTTTCCAGGGAAATCGTATTCCAACAGTATGTCGATAACCTCCTGTGATATGTCTTTGACATCCCTGTCCATGACGGCTGCGTACTTTCTCAGAAAGAAGTGACTCAGAAGAGGTATATCGTCCTTTCTCTCAGAAAGGGGTGGAATATGGAACGAAACCACGTTGAGTCTGTAATAAAGGTCTTGTCTGAAATCGCCGCCTTTTATGGCCTCGCTGATGTTCCTGCTTGTGGCTGCTAAGAACCTCACGTTTACACCTACCGGTTGTGTGCCTCCTACCCGTATTAATTGCCTTTCCTGGATGACCCTAAGGAGTTTCACCTGCATATTGGGCGGCATCTCCGTTATCTCATCCAAGAACAGAGTCCCGCCTACAGCCATTTCGATTAAACCCTTTTTGGTAGAGTCGGCCCCGGTAAAGGCACCTTTCTCATGGCCAAAAAGCTCGTTTGCCAAAAGCTCGTTCGCAAAGGTGCTGCAATTAATGGCAAAGAATGGACAATCTGCGCGTTTACTCTTGTAATGGATGTATTTTGCAAACAGCTCATCCTTTATAATCTTTTTTTCTGTTTTAGCCCTACAACGACAGTTTAGAAATAGAACATGGCAAAATAAACGGTTTACATGCTTTGGTGTTATTTGAAGTTACCGCAGAAATCAACCGTTTAGACTGGAAGTGACGTTGTAGGGATA
>PEAB01000070.1 GCA_002753395.1 Nitrospirae bacterium MYbinv3
AGACATATTTTTAGGGAGAATGCTGCGTAGTTTTCTCTTGCTCTCAATCCATACAGTCACCCCTTTGCCAATTTAACCCCACAAAGATATATCTCCACTCTTCAATGAGAATTACTGCATTGGCAATTTTCTTTTTGACAATCATGTTACATATGGTTTATGATATGTGTTCAGTTGGGACGTCGACAAACGGCAAGTCAGGAGACTTTGGATCTCCCATCTGGAGGTTCGAATCCTCCCGTCCCAGTTAATATTTTACAAAGGAGTCAAACTTGGTAAAGGAGTTAGCAGAATGTCTAAAGAGATTAAGCTTCTAACTGGTAATTCAAACCGTGTATTAGCTCAAGAGGTATCAGAGTACCTGAAAATTCCATTATGCGACGCTACTGTAAAGACGTTTAGTGATGGAGAGATTTCCATTAAGATCAATGAAAACGTCAGAGGGGATGACGCCTTTGTCATACAATCAACCTGTATGCCGGTCAACAATAATATAATGGAACTATTGTTAATGATAGACGCCTTAAAGCGAGCCTCGGCTGGCAGGATAACGGCCGTTATACCATACTATGGCTACGCCAGACAGGACAGAAAGGTGCAGCCGCGCGTACCTATCTCCTCTAAATTGGTGGCAGACCTGGTAGAGGTAGCAGGGACACACAGGGTGCTGACAATAGACTTACACGCAGGACAGATCCAGGGTTTTTTTAACATACCTGTCGATCACCTCTACGCGATACCCGTGCTTCTAGAGTACATAAAGCAGAACTGCCCGGTGGATAATCTAGTCATCGTCTCTCCCGACGCTGGAGGGGTGGAAAGGGCCAGGGCATTTGCGCGGCGGCTTAATTGCTCCTTAGCCATCATCGACAAAAGACGTGAAGAAGCAAACGTCTGCATGGTAATGAATGTCATCGGCGACGTTAATGGCAAAGATACGCTGATATTGGATGATTTGATAGATACTGCCGGTACAACTGCTCAGGCAGCTCAGATACTGATAGAAAACGGCGCAAAACGGGTCTATGCAGCCTGCACACACGCGGTTCTCTCAGGCCCTGCGGTGCAGAGAATTAATGACTCTATTATAGAGAAGGTCATTGCAACTAACACGATACCGCTTGACAGTAAGAAAGAAAACTGTCCCAAGCTGCATATATTAAGCGTTGCTAGGCTGCTCGGTGAGGCCATCGAGAGGATACACGTAGAGTCATCCATTAGTTCTCTATTCTTGTAACAGTCATGGACACACGCTGTTGAACATAACGCGAAAAAATATAATGGAAAACGGGAGAAGATAGATTTATGGAAAGAATTAATCTGACTGCTGAGGTCAGGAAAGAATGCGGAAAAGGTGTGGCACGTTCGTTAAGACGCAAGGGGGTCATACCTTGCGTGATCTACAGACATGGAGAGTCAATGCCTATACAGATAAGCAAGAAGGAGCTTGTTGGTTTCGTCAACGCCAGTTATGGTCAAAAACTGCTCGTTAACCTTAACTTCAACGACGGTACAACCAAACTTGCCTTGATGAAGGATCACCAGCTTGATTACCTAAAAGGCGAGCTCTTGCACACGGACTTTTATGAGGTCTCCTTGCAGGAGGTCTTACGGACAAACGTGGCGGTACTCTTGGTGGGTATACCTGTTGGTGTCAAAAGGGATGGCGGTCTACTCCAGTCAGGCTTAAGGGAGATAGAGATAGAGTGCCTGCCTGACGCAATCCCAGGACATTTTGAATTGGACGTTACAGGCCTCGAGATCGGGCACTCCAAGCATGTAAGCGATATAAAGGTACCAGATGGGATAAAAATTCTTACGGATGCTGAGGAATCCCTTGCCTCTGTGTTGTCCACAGCACAACTAGCCTCTGAACAAGCCTCCGGTGAAGGTGCTGAGGCAACTAAAGAGCCTGAGGTCATTAAAAAGGGAAAGGCTGAGGACAAGGAGAAATAACCCCTTTTGTGGGTACTTGTGGGGCTCGGTAATCCGGGTAACAAATACAGATATACGCGGCATAACGTAGGTTTCATGGTAATTGATAAGACTGCGGCTCTCTACGGTATAAAATTGAAGGTCAAGGGTATATCAGAGAGCGGAACCGGACTGATTGAAGGACAAGAGGTAATCCTCATAAAACCTCTTACATATATGAACCTAAGTGGAAATGCCGTAAGGGATATAGTAAAGTACAATTTAGACAGCACCATTGTTATACAAGACGACATAGATATGGAAACCGGTAAGTTAAAGATAAAGCGCAATGGTTCATCAGGGGGCCATAAAGGGGTACAATCAATAATAGACTCAACCGGACAAAGGGATTTTCTCAGGGTAAAGGTGGGTGTTGGTAGGGACTTTTCTACACCAGTTGAGGATTATGTCTTGAGCGGATTTAGGAGGTCTGAGGCAGAAGTGATCGAGGAGGCCATACACAGGGCTGTTGAGGCGCTTGCCTGTATTTTAACTAATGGCGTGGATAGCTGCATGAACAAGTTTAACTAAAAGAGCTATTTAAGAGGACAAAAGGTGATGGAAAGACAGAT
Organism: Nitrospirae bacterium MYbinv3; assembly: GCA_002753395.1. Taxonomy (GTDB): domain Bacteria; phylum Nitrospirota; class Thermodesulfovibrionia; order Thermodesulfovibrionales; family Magnetobacteriaceae; genus Magnetobacterium. The sequence goes on from PEAB01000070.1 coordinate 2,547, forward strand.
TTTGTATTTTGAAACAGCCGGCAGGATAAACACCGCTGCTTGTTTGCAAATCGCTAAAAGGGCTATAGAGCAGTATGGTTATAGGTATATGATAGTGGCTAGTACAACAGGAGAGACCGGCATAGTCTTTTCAGAGGCATTTAAGGGCGTTGATACAAGTGTCGTTGTGGTTACGCACTCGTATGGGTTTAAGGAGACCAACTCGATAGAGATATCGGCACAGGCTATGGAGAGAATCCGTCAAAATGGCGCAGCGCTCTACACTGGGACAATGGTAACACATTCTTTAGATACAGCGCTTTCTGCAAAGAACGGAGGTATGTATCCTTCCATGATAGTGGCTCAGGCGTTGAGGCGATTTGGCGAGGGGCCGAAAGTCTGCTGCGAGATGGTCATGATGGCGGCTGATGCTGGTCTTGTACCTGAAGGCAGCGAGGTTGTGGTTGTAGCTGGCACTGGTAGAGGCGCTGATACGGTACTGGTCATACGAGCGGCGGTCTCAAAGAGGTTTCTCGATCTAAAGGTGCTTGAGATACTCGCTAAACCCAGAGGGTAATGGGATTTATTTGCTATTATAAGATATCTTCAAATAGGGAAACGCTTAACGTGTTCATCAAAGACTTATAGGATTGAGCATTACGGGGTCAAGGGGACTGGTCCCCTTGTGGGTGGGGCTGAGGGATGGGGTTGCGAACCCCTGCGTTAGTAGGTAAAGCCCTCACTTCTTTCCCTAAAATATTTACAGTGGAAAGAAAGGGAGACATGTTTAAATTTCTCTTGGGTTTATGTATCTGCTTGATGATGGCTGATGCTGTGATAGCAGCCCCACCAGAAAATTACACGGCAAATATGACGCTTGGGGGGATGACTATGACTGTGGCTTATATGGACAATAAGATGAGGGTTGAAAACTCGTTAATCAAAGGTATCGTTTTTATAAACCTAAACGACCAAAAAAAGACCGTAACACTATCCAATGATACAAAATCATACTTAGAACAACCGTTTCGGCAGGAGAACCCCTCGCCAGGTGACAAGAACGTCAAGGTGGAGAAGGTCAAGGTCGGTAACGAAACCGTAAATGAACATCCTTGCACAAAATATAATATCGTCTTCTACCTAAAAGACAAACCAAAGACTAAGTATGAAGGAGTCAGTTGGGAGGCAGATGACCTGGGCGGACTGATAATTAAATATGAGGTGAAGACAACTGGTACTAAGCGGCGAGGTAATCCTTCTTCGGTCAAGATGGAGCTAACAAACATAAAAATAGGCGCGGCTGATAGGTCAATGTTTGAGGTTCCAAAGAACTACAAACGCGTAAACAGTATGCAAGACCTTATGAGCATCGACATTGACGATATCAGGAAACCGGATGATGGGCGTGGCACCCAACCTGACAGCGGTACCGGTCTTCCAAATGACCAGCGTGACGATGAGGTCTATCAATAGTTGAATCTGCCTGGATCCTATTAGTTCTTTGGTTCAGCTGCCTACCTGTTGTGCTCTATCTGTGAGGTCCCCTGCCTCTTCTCTGTCCCATCCACAGGGGGGTCATATCGTTTCGCCTAAATTGATAACGTTTCTGCGCTTCAACATTCAGTATGCTAAAAGTTATTATATGGAGTCTACCGTCAGAGGCATACATCTTTGAGCCTATCACCTCCACCCGCATTCCGGATTTCAGTATTAAACCTATGTCGGACAGATACCACTTCGGTCCAGTTAAAACAGTATAAATCTTGCCCTCAGACTGCAGTGTAAAAAGCTGCGGCCCCCTCATCTCACTTGAGACTTGCGCTATCGTACCTGATAAACTGATCTCCGTGTTTACATCATACTCAGGACTGTCCTGTGCCTCAAGCGTTGTGGTCGATGCACAACAAAAAAGATATATGAAAAGAACAATAAAAATGTGTCGCTTCTTGATGTTCGTCATTGAATATCTTCCTACGCTTAATGTTGTCCTCTAAAAACGCTAAAAAGAAGGTGCTTTGCAGTCAACTGCATCCTTCTCATAGCCCCTTCATGTTTACACCAAACTGTACGTTTATCTTCTTCTTCCCATGCCTGTACCTGCCCACTTTGGAATACCATTATTATCCCGCAGCGTTAAAACGGCATCACCTTTCTTAATCTCATTGGCTATTATAGCAGGCTCATTGTTATACGTAATATGAGAGCCCTTTACCTCGATGCTGTCTCCAGTCTGGAGCTTTACGTCCTGCTTCTCAACGTACCAGACTGGCCCTACATGCACCGATATGCCGCCATCCTGTGTCTTAAGTCTCAGGTGAATCCCATATGACATTCCCTTTATGGGTGTAAACTGCTCAACCGCCTCCACTACGCCAGTAACGGTCGTTACGGTCTGAGGGCTATACATCCTCTGATACATGCCCTGTCCTTGGCCTGCGCAACCCCAACCGCCGTAGTTTCCTCTACCACATCTGGGTTGGGCGTTTGCGCTTATCGCTACAATTGTTACGAAAAACATAACCAACATCCCAATTACTGTAAAGCGTTTCATTTGTATATCCTCCTTTTAACGTTATTTTGTTTGCTTTAACTTACATATTGCAAATAGCGTGCCATGGCTAAACATGTTGATTTCAAAGGATTTACGTTGATATAGTTGTTTCTGAAACGCATTATTGCATATGAAGTGCAAAACTTGCACTCACAAAAAGAGGTTACAATGGAAGTTCTATGGGTTGTGTAATGAAATGGTATTAGGTGTGCCACCTTTTAACCAGGTGCACACACCCTTAAGTCTTGACCTTATGCAACTTGTCTAATGTAGCCTCGACCATGACAGGTTGGACACTCCTTTTCAGGTTCCGTTATGCAGTCATTAAGTTCATCATCGGGCTTATTCCCCCTCCACTCCATGTTACACACGGAATCGCCTTCAATTGTCTTTTTACCTTTGCACTCAGGGCAAACAATCTCGTTTTCCAACATAACCATCACTCCTTTTCGTTTGAGTTTAGTTGCTACTTCCCTATTTTCTAGGTTATCACAATACGATATTAAAAGTCCACAGCGATTCTCATTGAAGAGTGGAGATATATTTGTGGGGTTAAATTGGCAAAGGGGTGTCTGTATGGATTGAGAGCAAGAGAAAACTCCGCAGCATTCTCCCTCAAAATATGTCTGAACTTTACAGTTTCAATCTAAAATAAAGGTAATAGTTCACCCCCTACTGAGTAGTTCCCTTAGAGAGTACATAGCAATTCTCACTGAATTTGCAGAATGGCTTTTTATAAGGATTTTACTGTGTATATGAAAAGTATTTTTCGCGTTGTTTTTATAGTATATTGCTTATATATCAATAAATTACATTCATTATCAGTGAGAATCGCTGGAGAGTACAAAATTAACTTGACAGTAAATACAAATTAAGTTACAACTGTTTTGTCAGTAATATGATAAGAGATAAGAAGTGGATTGGATAGTAGCAGAGACATTATATGATTCAGGCAAGGAGCCGACAGTGTCAAAGCTGCTTGAGTACCACCTTGAGAATATACAGTTAAAAGAGAAGTTAGCGAGTTTAGATAAAAACTCCCAAAACTCATCCAAACCTCCTTCTACGGATCATTTCAAAGGTAACACGGAAAAAGAGAAGAATGGTAAGAGTAAAAGACGTAAAGCTGGTGGTCAGCCAGGGCATAAGGGTACCGATAGAGAGTTAGTTCCAGTTGAGGATGTAGACCATATAATTGATATATACCCTGAAATTTGCCAATGTTGTAAGACAGAGTTATCGAAGGAGAGTATAAAAGAGCCCAGGAGATGGCAAGTATTTGAAATACCACCGAACTGAACATGTCTGTTATTGCGTGTCATTCCCCTGTTCAAGCCAGGGGCTGGCACTGCGAAAGCATGAATCTATCCACCCTTTTTTGTGCGTAAGAGTGGTTTCTCGTTTACGCGGAAATGACAGGTGGGGGCGGGAATGACAAGTTGGGTTTGTATAGCAGGCAGCGGAGTTAACTACATAGGCAATTATCTTAATTTCAAATGTCTTGAGTAACGTTGTGACTATTAATGAATCCCATAGCCTCGCTGAAAGACGGGATACCTGAGCGCCCCCCTGGTTTAGTGCATTTAATTGCGGCTACGGCTGATGAAAAACGCAATATCTCCTTTATAGGCCACCCCATCAAAAGTCCATATATGTAGCCACCATGAAAGACATCACCTGCTCCGGTGGTGTCAACGACTTGCACCTTGTAAGCGGGTTGCTGTACTAACCTATCCCCCTGGAGCGTTATGCTTCCCTGAGCGCCTAACGTTATCGTGGCCGTGCAGACCCCCATGCGCAAGAGTATCTTGAGGGTTTCCTCGTGGTTAGCAGACATCTCGCGACTGAACCTCTCAGAGGCTACCACATAGTTGCACATGGGTATCAATTCAAGCGAGCGTTGTCTTAGGCTTCCGGCATCAAGCATTACTGGGATACCAAGCGAATGGGCACGACTAGCCAACTCTATTGAGACATCTTCCATCAGACCATCAAGATGCAATATAGAGACATCTATCAAAAATGCTTCCAGCGATGTCTCTGGTACTTTCGTTAGGTCTCTAAGTTGTACCGTAGGTCTGTTCCAAAAGATGGTGCGAGATCCGGTATTTCTATTGACTATAATACAGGCCATCTGAGATTGACCGCCGGTCTCTTCTAACAGGCAGAGAACGTCGACGTTTTCGTCTTTAAGTCCGGCTCTGATCTGTCTACCCACGTTGTCATCCGAGACAATCCCCATAAAGCGCGTCTTAATACCCAACCGGCTTAAAGCCACAAGGGCTGTAGCCACAGGACCTCCCCCCTGAATGAACCACGGACTTACCTCGTGCTTTGAGTCCTCCAGTGGATAACCATCCACAAATGTTATGTAGTCGAGGCTACACTGCCCTAGCCCTGCTACTATCTTTTCTTTGTTCAAACGGCTTCCTTTGCCCAGAGATTTTCCTTCTTGTAGGTCTTCCAGCGGTTGTGTATCCACAGGTATTGTTCAGGAAACTCTGTGACAATACGTTGCATCTGTATGGTCATCTCCTCGGTGAGTCGTATGATCTCGGTCTTTTCGCTCTTATACTCACCGGGATAAATGGGGTCTGAGACAAAACCCGTAAAGGCATCATGATCCCCCTTGATGCCCGCGCTCGTTTGTGAGTGATGGGATGATTCACTCTCTGTATGTTTGTGGTTACGACAGCAGGCAACTACAACAATCGGTCTATTGTATAGTACGCTGAGCATGGCAGGTATTGGGGTGGCCGTGGCGGGCCGGTCGAAGTAGTTGACAACGACCCCCTTAGCGGTGCTCTGGTCTGGCAGCATCCCGATGGATTTACCACTTCTGAGGGCGCCCTGAAGGGCAAACATGGAGTTGCTCTTGGCTATAAAGAGCTGTCCGCTCTCAGAGCGGTTTGAGTAGATGAGCCGTTGCAGGTACGGGTTATCCAGCGGCCGGACGACGACAATCATCGGTATTCCAACAACGGCGCTAACGTATGGCAGAAACTCCCAGTTTCCAATGTGCGGGGTGACAAATATACACCCGCCGCTCTTGTCATGTATCGCCTTGGCCTTAAGAAATAGTTCGAGCACATGTTGACTCTCGGCAACGTCTAGTTTCTGCTTGTGTTGACTGACGCTCTTAGCAAGCTCTGGAGACAGCAGGTAGTCGCGGTATTTTATGGTCTCCAAGAAGGTTAAAAAGAAGGAGGCACAGCTCTTACGCGCAAGAGACTTGACCTCAGATTCACTTTTTTGCGCAAAGGCGTTGCGTAAATTATTAATTGCCAGGTTACGGCGCTTTGCCACCAGGGTATAGAACAGGTTGCCTAAAAACACACTAAGTGCATTTACGGCCTTAATCGGGATAAGAAAGGTAATAAAGAACAAGGCCCTCACAGCCCCGTATTCTATGTACCACCTGAACTTGTACTTTTTGGGTTTGTTTTTTTTCATTGGTTATACTGACATGTTTGTGTCAAACTTCTCAAGTACCTTCTCCATTAATGAGCAATATCGCTCCAAGTTTGAATATATGGTGTCAGCAATCTCTTCCATGTAGGTGTGAGAAGTCAGGTTTCTATCGTCTGTCATCTCTAAAAAGGCAACTGTATCCTCGGAGGTAAGTAGGCCTGTGGACAACGCCTCCTTGAAGCACGACTTGGGCGAGTTACAGACGACCCCATCATTGAACCTCAAATACTCCTTGAGCAGCTTCCATAGGGTTTCAAAAGAGTATTCAAACCGTTGTATAGAGGCATCTCTAACAATCACAGAATATTGTACCCCCAAAATCTCCCGCAAGGTTCCTACCGCCCTTATAGCGCTCTTATGCCTGAGAGCGACTCTTTCCATACCTGTGCATACCTGAATACTTCCTCTTTAAAATCCTCTGAGGTTTTAGACAAATCCACAATTTCAATTTTGTACGGCACGTTTAGTTCCTCAAGGTAATCCCGTAGGAGCGTTAAGCGTCTTTTATCAAAGCCGCCACCTGGCAAAACCGCTATATCTATGTCTGAGGCAGCGTTGTTGTCCCCACGCGCCCGTGAACCGAACAACATCACCTCCACGTCGTCATTCTTTAAGAAACCTATGACAGCGGTCTTCACGACATCAAGGCAAACAGATTTCATATCTTATATGTGGGTATAATATTTTTAACGAATCAGTAAAGGACTTTTATGACATCACCTGTTCCCTTATAGCTCATATCATATTATCATATAACGATACTTGTGTCAACAATCACGAAAAGGCCATCCCTCGATTCTTTACATAGGCCTTTTGTTTTTGTTAGACTAATGAGTCATTTTATTGAGCTACGGTTGTCCAAATGCTTAAAGAAATTGTAAAACCAAACATAAGAGAGCTTAAGGCCTACAGTGCCGTAGAGATACCATGTAAGGTCAAACTTGATGCCAATGAGGCACCTTACGGCCTTGATGCAGCGATGTCAGATGTTGAAACCAACCGCTACCCTGACCCAGAGGCCAAGGCACTTCGCCAGCACCTTGCCAGAATGCTCGATGTAGGAGCTGAGAATATTATACTCGGTAACGGCTCCGATGAGATCATCTATCACCTAATAACGGCCATCGGCGGGCCGGTCATGTATCCAGTACCTACGTTTGTCATGTACGGCATTATAGCTCAGACATTTGGAGTGGTTACTGTGCCGGTGCCGCTGAGTGATGACCTTGACCTGGATGCTGGCGCAATGCTTGAGGCCGTCCAGAAATACGAACCCAAACTGATCTTCTTAAGCTCTCCCAACAATCCAACAGGAAACTCCTTTAACCTGGAGACCATAATTGAGCTGCTAAGAGTTTCAAGGGGCGTAGTTGTGGTTGACGAGGCATATCAACCGTACTCAACGAGACCAAGCATTATCCCGATGATGTCTCAGTATAAGAACCTGTACGTTATGCGGACTCTCAGCAAGGTCGGTCTTGCAGCCCTGCGAGTGGGATTTCTCATAGGCGAGGAGGAGGGAATCGAGGAACTTAATAAGGTGCGGCTACCATATAACGTAAACACCGCATCGCAAAGGACAGCCCTGATGGCACTGACAGATGGCAGGGTGATAGAACAAAACATAACAACGGTTATTGAAGAGAGACAGCGCCTCTTTGAAGGACTTACCAGAATCAACGGTGTAACCGCTTATCCATCTGATGCAAACTTTATCCTGATAAAGACAGACAATGCAAAGACGCTGCACGCAAGGTTACTACAAAACGGTATATTAATAAAAGACATGACAAGCGTCTTATACGGCTGCCTGCGTATAACCGTTGGCAGGCCAGAGGAAAACACGGAACTCTTAAAAGCGTTGGAAGAGGTCAGGGGACAAAACAATGAAAGATAAATCAAAAGAGACACCTATACCGTCTCTCAATTCAGTGTTAATATGTCCAGGTGAGAAGGTGTTTTCCTATGTATCCAATAGTAAAGTCCTCCGTCTCTCCATCAGGTGGATAGAAGTGGATGCGTATATTTTGGCCAAATTGCTTACTGTGCCAACTGAAGATTCTTCTTACTCCGTCAGGGCATTCAAACGTTCTTTGGCGGCTATAATGTATTAATGTAGTGTCAGATTCAGTGCTAGCACTAATACCCATTTTTTGAAAATCACGTGTTTGAACCTTGCCTGCACGAACATTTTTGATATAATCGTTCATATATTTAAGATGGCGAGATATAAGTTCGCTATGTGTTTTGAAATTAACATTTTCGAGTTGAGATTTAACGATTTCACAGAAAACCAAACCAGGAAACAAGACTTTACGCTGGTTCCAAAAATCCTTCCATGAGTTAGTGTGATCCTTAATAACATTAGCACAATAATCCTTAGCAACAGAATGGTCAAAAAGATTCCTTATCTGCAACGATTGTTCATTAACAGTTTCATCGCAATATCGAACTTCCACATGATTGAGATCAAAGGGTGGGGCATTTTTTAGGCTCATTAAAATACCTGAGAGTTGAGCTGCGGCAGCAATACTGCTACCAGTAGCATCTTGGTTGTTGGAGATTATGGTGCATTGGTGAAAGGTATTCTCTATAAGTGTCTCAAAATGTGGTCCCTTTGTAACATAACTTTGGAATTTAGCTCTGATTGCTTGATCAATTTTCTTATCATAGATAAAATTTTTTACTGTGTATTTTGAGGAAATCTCCTTTTGCCATAAATATTGAGAGGTATGAACCTGACAGACAGGGCTGAGTACATCGATTGTTCTAATTAGCTCTTTTATTAATTCCGTGCATTTATCAAGATTCTCGGCTTGTCCTATAAATGATAGTTCATTTACGAATCCATACATTACAGTAACTCGCCCAAGTCTGTCTCCATTTGATCGAAAAAGCCTTCGGGCCACATATTGATCCTTCCGTCTTTATCCATCTCAGGACGTGAGAGACTGTAGTCTCTGTTGAAATAATTAATAGCCACGTCAGAGCTTTCTATTATACCTCGCTTAACTGCCACCCTTATCCCGTTGAGTATGTGATCGCTGTGTGTCTCAGTTATAACTTGTATGCCTGCAGAAGCCACATGAGCCAAAAATACAGCCAGATGAGACTGAGCCTCGGGGTGTAGATGAGATTCAGGATTCTCACAGATGATAACGTCGCCCTTCTTACTCATCAGGGCAGCTACTACAATAGGCAGACAATATGTTATACCAAAGCCAACGTTTGTTGACCTATAGTATTCTGTATCCTTATTGCTATTGCTAATACCCATAGTTAAAACATCTGACTCGGTTATCTTCTTATACTCAAATTGGATTCCAGGGATCAAGTAATTCATCCACTGCTCAGTTTGATATGAGAGGGTGTATGACTTGGGTTCTGTCTTATTGCCATTGCCATCTGGTTCAATATACGCTAGTTCTTTGATGCCAATTGGAATTTGACCAAATTCGTGAAGACAATGAACTGTAAATTGACCCATATTGCCTACAGACATTTTAGATATTGATTCATTGCTTATTGGGTAGAACAACAGTGGTCCTGTTCTCATGGCACCTATGTATGTGAGACGTATATTTCGCAATATATCGTGTAATAGAGTAAAGTCTTCGTTATCCTCTACCTCCATGTGATGGTCGTTGTATCTATCCCTATCGTACAGTAACACCAATTTTAAAATCTTATCAGGAAGTCCAATAACAGCAGATGAAATAGTGATATTGTCTTTGTCTGACCACTGACAGAGAATATCATGTGCATTTCCTATGTGCACATAAGGGCCATTAAGAGATATTGTCCAGCAACTAGGTTTAGGAACGTATTGCTCGGATCCTTGAGTAGCAACTGCTTTTGAAGCCCATCCTAATCTATATCCGCTTGTTTCAACCGTCTGCTTCAACAACAACAGCGCCTGGATCACCGACGACTTACCCGTATTATTGGCGCCTGCAAGTATTGTCAGCGGGGCAAAGGGTATTGTCTCATCTAAAAAGCACTTAAACCTCTCTAGTCTCACATAAGCTATCATTGACCTATCGACTCCTTTATTAAATTCTCAACGGTGCTGAAACGGTAATGAACCTTGCCAACATCACTTGTGCCCTGTGTGATTGAGGCATTAAATCCTTGATCGTTATTCATAACGTCTATGAATTTGCTCACTATCTTTTCTTTATGGCTCTTAATCAGATCAATGTCTATCTCACATAGAGAAACAGACCACGTCTCAAAAAGGGCCTTGTTTATAGGATTTTTCCTGCCATTTTTTTCGTACATCTTCCTAAACGCATATCTGCCAAATACTTCGAAGACTTTTAACATTGAACCAATAAAGGATTCTTTTAGTGATATAATGTCTTGATCATTCTTAGTGTTTATTGCTTTCATTGTATCTCCGAGAAAGGTATCAAGATCAGGTTTTTTATATAATTTATACCCTGTCAGATAAAACGCAAAAAAACGAAGTATGAGATCCATATCAGCCATTCTTTCGTCAGATATTGAATTATCGGTGGCTGTCTTAAATTCATTAGAAGATGCCAATTCCCTCAGTAGCCTTGTTGATTCACCATGAAATAGACAATGACGTATTTCTTGGGAGGTTAAGACTAAACCGCCAGTATTGAGCCTCCTGAAAATAGTGAATTTCGCCTCGATAGGTGTCTGAGGCCTGATAATGTAACAGAAAAGAGGTGTCTCCTCCAACCGCCGCTGTAAATGCCTGGGTATCTGACTAAATCTTTTTCCACCTATCTCTTGTTCAAGAAACTCAAGACCGGTTAAAGTCAGCTTTTCTTCATTTATAAAATTATTCAACGTGTTAAGTCGTTGGAGACCGTCCACAACCAGCCATTCGCCATCATTTATTGCATCTATATAAAAACTTGGCAGCGGTATTCTTATCAACATAGACTCTATAAGGCGACTTTGTCGAATCTCATCCCACACAAAATTTCTCTGAAAGTCAGGTTGGAGATTTATTTCATGATTTTCAACCTTTCTCATTATCTGAAACACAGGAAACGAATCCTTGTCTATCTTAATCAAACGCGGATCGTATGGTTGAGTAGTGATCTCACTACCAATCAGTTCTTCTTGCTCTATACCCGGGTAGCTTTCGTTTAAAATTACCGAAATGTTATATGTTATCATAAATTAATCCAATCTTGCCAATAGAAATACAGGCAACCACTGGCAATTTGTCGATATAAAAACTTCACGTTCTATCCCCTTATATCATCGAGACGGCATGAAATCACCTGATGTAAAGACATTCATGTGTTCACCCTCCGCTATTTTGGAGGTAACACTTAAATGCAAACCACTATTTTTTGCCTCTGTCACTTTATATTTCAAGATCACTCTATTAATATCCGAGAACTCTTTGAACTTTCTGTTGATCATGGCTATAAAAACCTTGAATAAAGTGACTCTGTCGTCTCGATTGAGTCTATTTTCTGCCAAAATCTTTTTCATTGCATCTTTTTGGTCATCCTCTGATAAAAAGCTGGCATTCCAAAACATTATTGATAGATTCATGGCACGTCTTTTCTGTTCAAAGTTCTTTCCTTTCTCTAACATTGGCTCGGCGTACTCCATAATTAGATCTGACATCTTCTCATCTTGCTCATCAGGAGGATCCACTGACTTGGCATGTTGCAAGTTGCGTCTCTCTTTTATCTTTTTGGTCATCTACCAACCCTCCTTTATTTGAATACATCTGCCCTATATCTTAACAAATCAAGATAGCTAAAATAAACGCCACCACCACGTCACTTTTTCCCTTCTGTGTACATTAGACCCTGTTATCTGTTACACTAGTTGTTCAAGGTGGTTAAGGAGATCACAATGGCTAAGTCAAAACCATGAACAACAAACACGATAGGAGTATCTGATGACAAGAAAAGCAAAGGCACATAGAGAGACAACGGAGACGGACGTCAGTGTTGAGATAGACCTTGACGGCACCGGACAGGCACACATTGAAACACCCATACCGTTTCTCAATCACATGCTCAACCTTATGGCCCGCCACGGGCTGTTTGACCTTGATATAACGGCAAAGGGCGACACGGAGATTGACTATCACCACCTGATGGAGGATATGGGAATCACCATCGGGCAGACTCTGTCAAAGGCACTTGGGGCAAAGGAGGGCATCAATCGATACGGAACGGCCACCATCCCGATGGATGAGTCCTTGGCTGAGGTGGTTATTGATCTCAGCGGAAGGCCATACCTGGTTTACCACGTAAAGGAGACCCTCGGCACTCTTAAGGACCTGCAGGTGTCCCTTTTTGAGGATTTCTTCAGAGGGTTGAGTAACCACGCCTTACTTAACCTGCACATTATACTGCACTACGGACGTGATGCCCATCACATATATGAGGCCATCTTTAAGGCCTTTGGAAGGGCGCTGTCTGTGGCTGTTGCCAAAAATCCAAGGATCGAAGGCGTGCCCTCCACGTAGGGTTCATTGTGATGACGTCAGAAGACTTAACACCATACATAGATAAACTAGGCGATATATATCAAGAGATTGATGCACAGTATGCACAACTGCAGGGCGTCTATAACGGCTTTAGCTGTGATGGTTGTGAGGATAACTGCTGCAACACTGTCTTTTTCCACTACACATTATTAGAGACAAACTATCTATACAGAGGTTTGTCAGAGATCAATGATCCTCAACAGATAGAGGTCATATTACAAAGAGCAGAAGACTACAGCAGGCAGGTGGTCAGCCACCCTTACGACAGCCACAAGCTACGTATCATGTGTCCGCTGAACCTTGAAGGCCGCTGCATCGTTTATAAACACAGACCACTCATATGCAGGATTCACGGCGTGCCGGCAGTCCTGCACTCATCTGCAAAGGGCAGGCAAGAGTGGGATGGATGTCAGCAGTTTGTTCTCAGATGCGGCAATGATGCAAAAGCCAAAGGTGAACTGCTCGATCGCACCCCTTTTTATACCAGGATAGCAACCCTTGAGAAGCAGCTTAGGGAGGAATTAGTGTTTTTCCACAAAACCAAAAAGACGATAGCCGATATGGTAATGGACTTTGCAAACATGGTCATGTCTTCAACCATGCAGGGGTGTTCCTTTGGATGTAAATGAGCTAAAGAAGGCACTATGGAGTAGCATTGAACACGTGCTGCTTGATATGGATGGCACGCTTATGGATAAGTACTTTGACGATTACTTCTGGGGCCATCTCGTGCCTGAGCGATACGCCGAGAAACACTCTATGACATTTGGCAAGGCCAAGGAGATATTGTTTAGCAAGTACAAATCACTGGAAGGCACTCTAAACTGGACAGATATAGACTTCTGGTCAGAGGAGTTACACCTTGACATCCCAGCCTTGAAAGAACAGATCAGACACCTTATTGAGGTACACCCTCACGTAGAGGACTTTCTGTCGGCTCTTAAGAAGTACGGGAAAAAGGTTATCTTAGCAACAAACGCCCATTATAAAACCATTGCGCTTAAGATGAAAAAGACTGAACTTGGTAAATACTTTGACAGGGTTATAGCATCATACGATATGGGGTATCCCAAAGAGGACTCACGATATTGGATAAACGCTGAGAGAACACTCGGCTTTGACAAGGACAAGACCCTCTTTATAGATGACACCCCTGAGGTCGTAGAAAGTGCAATAAGATACGGTATTCGTTACGTCCTGGTCAAAAATGTGCCTAACTCAAAAAGTAATATAAACAATATCACCAGCAGTAGCAGAAAGTATCTATCAATAGACAGCTTCAGCGAGCTTCTGCCGTAATGGAAGTAGTACGTGTAGACTACCTTGTAATAGGCAGCGGTGTTGCCGGTCTGCGGGCGGCGATAGGGCTTGCCTCAGAGGGCAGCGTATACGTTATTACAAAGGACGAGCTTAAGGAGTCTTCCACCGAGTATGCACAAGGCGGTATAGCCGTTGCCTTAAGCGACGAGGACACGATAGGAATACACTTCGAGGACACAATAAAGGCAGGAGATGGATTATGCGACGAGGATGCCGTGCGAGTGCTTGTAAACGAGGGGCCTGAGCGCATAATGGAGCTGATATCGTGGGGGGCCGAGTTTGACAGGAGTGGTACCAAATTGGCCTTTACGATGGAGGCCGCCCATTCACGCCGCAGGATACTCCATGCCCAAGGCGACTCGACGGGTAGGGAGATAGAGCGGGTCTTAATCAATAAGGCGCGCAATATGCCGGTGATAAGAAAGTACTCCTTTGCATACGTGCTTGACCTAATTATAATTGACGGCCTGTGCTATGGGGCTTACGTGCTCAAGGATGGCCAGGTAGAGGCGATCTTGGCACAGGCCACAGTGTTGGCTACAGGCGGGGCCGGGCAGGTTTACTTGCGCACAACTAACCCGGCAGTGGCTACTGGCGATGGTATAGCGGCTGCCTTTAGGGCAGGAGCTGTTATAGAGGATATGGAGTTTGTTCAGTTTCATCCTACGAGTCTATTTGCACCATTGGCCCCGCAGTTTCTACTGAGCGAGGCGCTGCGCGGGGAAGGAGCAATCCTAAGAAACATCCACAAAGAGGAGTTTATAAGGAACTATCACCCTGAAGGTGAGTTAGCCGCAAGGGATATCGTTTCAAGGGCCATCGTCTCTGAGATGCAGAGGACTAAAAGCAGACACGTCTATCTGGATATAACTCACCTTGATGCCGACTACATCAAGAAACGATTCCCTAGAATCTACAGAACGTGTCTTAAGTACGACATCGACATCACTACCGAGTTGATACCGGTATGTCCGGCAGCACACTATCTGATGGGCGGAGTTAAGACTGACACGGCAGGGCGTACCTCTATCCCAGGGCTTTTTGCAGCCGGAGAGGTTGCCTGCACTGGCGTTCACGGCGCCAACCGGCTTGCTAGCAATAGCCTCCTTGAAGGGCTTGTCTTTGGGGCCAGGGCAGCAGCAGAGGCCGTCAACAGCCGCATCTCTCCGATGGAGGTTAGCCCGTCAGACCTGACTCTGCCTCTTAGTGGAGACAGGATAGAAGATGCCGACGAAATCCGGCAGGCTATCAGGAAAGCCATGTGGGAAAACGCTGGCATTATACGCAGTTCAAAGTCCCTGTCAACAGCCCTGGAGACAATCAATAAGTGGGACCACGTCCTTGATAAAACCTACTCAACACGTTATGACAACGAAATAAAAAATATGCTTCAGACGTCTTATTTAATCGTGACTTCCGCATTGAAAAGGCAGGAGAGCGTAGGCGCCCACTACAGAAACGATTCCCCTCCCGAACCTCACATACCTTAAGTTGACAATGTCATATTCCATACGGTCGCAATAAAAATGTCTGAACCACGATTTAACGGTTTAAGGGATTAGCAGGATTAACTATACTTTTGCACTTTCTGGCTTCCTGCTTAGGTCAGGGGCAGACATAGAGATGTTAAATGCGCCGTTTGCTGTCATTCCCGCGTAAGCGGGAATCGTAATAGTTCCCCGTATGTATTAAAAGGGGAGACTCTGTCTCCCCTCAGACCCCTCTGCAATGGGACCAGTCCCCTTGACCCCACTATATTACATGCTTATACACTTTGTTTCAATCGTATACTGAACTATTACCGAGAATCTATTTTCAAGAGCTACATAAAATGCTGGTTTATAAAAAAATGCAAAACTATAGGAGCCTCTTGCAAAACTCCTAAACGAAAGAAGTTTTAGCTCTCCTTATGATAAAATAAGTTTCCCAAACTTAAATCGATAAGGAGAGCATCATGTTAAGAGAGAGTATAT
>PEAB01000071.1 GCA_002753395.1 Nitrospirae bacterium MYbinv3
AAGAAAAACGTGCAACCTATTGTATCACTAAGAGCATTATATCTGTCTGGTCAATGGAACAATATTGTCGACCATCTAAAAAAGGCTGCATAATTCCCCATGAATTTCTTATGCACCCGAAGAGTCGAAGAGTCACATTGGAGCTATTTTTATGGTATAATAGTATAATGTTGAATAAGTTGGCTTTTACACCTTCTATTAATATTAAACTCATTACGATGATGTTGTTCTTAATGATTATGGTTATAACCATGCTTGTCGTTTTTAATCACCAATTGGAACAGAACCTCTTGAAGGAGATAGAACGACAAACTGGTGAACTTACAAAGGCCATACAGATAGGGGTGGAGGAGGTCACCGGCTCAGGTGCAACCGATGAGGCAAGACTGTCAAAATACCTTACAAAGCTCAATAAGAAAGGCTTAAAGGAGATCTCGATAATCAGCAACGACAGTGAGATATTAGCAAGTACAAACCTGGCCAAGATTGGCGCCCCCATCTCCCATAGGAAAAAGGAACTCGTTATCAAGGCCGAATTAGGAGAACACGTTACAGATGAGGGCAGGGCCTATAACGTTATCATACCGGTTATTGCCGACGGCCTTCAGTACGGCTACATCCACTTGAAGATCAACAAGGACGACTTCTCAGACCTTATCAAGATAAACACTATCAAAAGGACTACCTTAACGCTTTTTGTCTTTGGCATAGGCATGGCAATAATCATAGTGTTCTCCAGACGATATACGGATCCAATAAAGAAACTGGTGGATGCCTCCCTACGGGTCTCTGCCGGCGACCTTACACAGTACATCCCGGTAATAACAAGGGATGAGATCGGTAAACTCTCTGAGAGCTTCAACTACATGGTGCAGAAACTAAACGAAAGCCGTTCAATCGAGGAACGGCTCAGAGAGGCTGAACATCTATCGGGCCTCGGTCAACTGTCGTGCAACATTGCACACGAAATCCGAAACCCGCTGAACTTTATAAACCTCAGCATCGGCTATATCGAGGACAAGTACAGACCAGGGGAGGCTGAAAAGGCTGAAAAATTTAACAGTCTTGTAAGTGGCATTAAACAGGAGGTGCAACGTCTTAATGTACTCGTAACCGACTTCCTGGATTACGGCAGACCCCTTAGATTTGCTATCCAGAAGGTCAGGGTCAACTCGCTGTTGGAGGACGTTCTGGCTCTTGTATGGGCAAAGGCAGAGGCAGACGGCATTAAGATAGTCCGTGAGATAAACTACTGCAACGTGAACGTTGACGTGGACCCTGCCCTTTTTAAGTCCTGCATTATGAATGTCATCGTTAACGCCTTCAACTCCATGTCTGCCACCAAGAAAGACGATGGTATATTGAAGATAACCACAGAGGTAACTGATTCAGAGTACCTGTTGACCATTACTGACAACGGTGTTGGTTTATCCCAGGGCTTGATATCAAAGGTGTTTGAACCATTTTTCTCAACCAAGCAGAACCATCCAGGCCTCGGTCTGCCCATGACGAAAAGGGTTATGGAGGAGCTTGGCGGACGGGTTGAGTTCCACAGCGTAGAGGGGCAAGGAAGCAGCGTTAAGCTCTATCTGCCATGCCCATGTGAAGATGAATAGTCCCGTTTAAAATCCGCAAACATGCCTGTTATAATCGTAATAGACGATGAGCCGCTACAGCGCGGTATACTTAAGACCATATTAGAAGACGAGGGCTATGAGGTTCACAACGCTTCATCTGCCGAAGAAGGGCTACAACTGATAAACACGCTCTCACCAGACGTCGTGATCACAGACCTCAAAATGTCAGGTATGAGTGGGATACAGCTCCTGGACGCCCTGCCTGACGGCCCTCTAAAGCCAGCCGTTATCGTAATCACAGCTTACGGAACGATCACCAGCGCTGTGGATGCCATGAAAAAGGGCGCCATCGACTACCTCACAAAACCCCTGGAAAAGAACGTCATCCTCCTTATTGTGAAGAAGGCACTTGAACGTATTAACCTTCTAAGGGAAAACCAACGACTGCGCAATGAACTCTATGATAAGTTCAGCATGGAGGGCATCGTAGGCAGTTCAAAGAGTATGCAGGAGGTTATGGATATCGTCCGCAAAGTAAGCACGGCAAACATCACCATACTCATCTACGGAGAGAGCGGCACAGGTAAGGAACTCCTTGCAAAGGCTATTCACTATAACAGCCCGCGCCGCACAGGCCCTTTTACGGCGATCAACTGTGCAGCCCTGCCGGATAATCTCATAGAGAGTGAATTGTTTGGCTATGAACCAGGCGCCTTTACGGGCGCTATGCACAGGAAGCACGGATTGTTTGAGTCGACCGCTGGCGGAACGCTGTTTTTGGATGAGCTTGGTGACATGCCTCTTATAACTCAAACCAAGCTGCTACGGGTGCTTCAAGACAAGGAGGTCAGGAGGTTGGGCGGCAAAAACAGCATAAAGGTAGACGTCAGGATCATCGCCGCTACCAACAAATCGCTCGAACGAGAGATCGAAAAAGCAGAATTTCGTGAAGACCTCTACTACCGGCTCAAGGTGGTGACCATAAATCTGCCATCTCTGTCGCAGAGGAAGGATGATATACCGCAGCTTATTCAGTATTTTATCGATAAGTACAACAAGGAGTTTGGTAGGCAGATAAAGGGTGTTGAGCATCCTGCCTTGAGGCTTCTTATGGATTACTGTTGGCCTGGCAACATCCGTCAGTTGGGCTCGGTGATTGAGCGGGCGGTATTAATGGCCGATACAGCGCTAATTAGTCTCGACGATGTCAAGGGCGAGCTTCCCTTACCCGCGGCTGACTCCGTCTTTGCCATAGAAATCCCTGAGGAAGGCATCAACTTTGAGGAGCTGGAGAAGTCGCTTCTAAAGAAGGCCATGCTCAAGGCTAACAACGTAGCGTCTAAGGCTGCGAGACTACTAGGAATGAGCTACAAAACCTTCTGGTACAGACTCGAAAAATTCGGCCTCAACCAAACTTATAAAACATAAGAAGAGAGAAAAGAGAAGAGAGGGCTTTGCCCTCCCTCTGACCCACCCACAAGGGGACAAGTCCCCTTGACCCCATAATATCGCATGTTTATACACAATGTTTCAATCGTATACTGAACTATTACCCTTTCTTTAGTCTATTGTGTCTATTATTATGTTCACGATCTCGTTAGTTGCGTTTTTCAAATATATATTTCTATCATAAACGTGTATTTGTATGAATTTAAAGTAGAAGTCAAGGAATAAAATAGAACAATGAAAAAGGCAATTGTTATCGCTATAATCTTAATTGGTGCCGGGACAGGCTATTTTGTATTCAATAAGAAAAATGACAATGTTCCAAAGTTCAGAACAGAGAAGGTTACAAAGGGAAACATCACTTCTAACGTAACATCTACTGGGACGCTCAACGCCGTAACTATGGTAAACGTAGGCACGCAGGTCTCAGGGATGATACAAAATATCTACGTGGACTTCAACTCTCCAGTGAAAAAAGGACAGCTAATCGCCCAGATAGACCCAGCGCTGTTTGTGTCTCAGGTGGATCAGGCAAAGGCCAATCTCTACTTGGCTCAGGCAAACCTGAAAAAGGCCGAGGCAACACTCATAGATACCAAGAGAACGCTAGGCAGGAACGAGGAACTCATCAAACGAGACCTCATTGCACAACAAGACCGAGACACGGCTGCAACCAACTACGAAACAGCCGTTGCACAAGTGGATGCGTCAAAGGCTCAGATCGCACAATCGCAGGCAGCCCTGAGCGTGGCAGAGACGAACCTCCGTTACACTAGGATCGTATCACCGGTTGACGGTACCGTTGTATCGCGAAACATAGACGTTGGGCAGACGGTTGCCGCAAGTTTTCAGACACCGACGCTCTTTAGCATAGCCCAGGATCTGACCAAGATGCAGATAGACACCAATGTAGCCGAGGCAGATATTGGCAAGGTTGAGGTTGGACAAGACGTCGAGTTTACCGTGGACGCCTATCCAGAGGTCACGTTTAAAGGCAAGGTCTTTCAGGTAAGAAGCGCACCTATCATCGTACAAAACGTTGTTACCTACGACGTAGTGATCAAGGTAGCAAATCCAGATTACAAACTCAAACCAGGTATGACAGCTAACGTCTCAATCATAATCTCTATAAAGACAGACGTCCTGAAAATCTCAAACAGCGCTCTGCGCTTTAAACCCTCTGAAAAACGCAAGCCCTCTGGAGAACAAAAATCAAACGAACAAAAAGGCACAAGCGTCTGGATCGTTGATAATAATAAACCAAAGCGGGTATCTGTCAAGCTCGGTATCTCTGATGGCAGCTACACCGAGCTTGTAAGCGGAGACATCAGCGAGGAACAAGAGTTGATCGTAGAGTCGCTCACAAAGCCAAAGGGAGCACCAACAACGTCAGGACCAAGGATGTTTTAAAGGTGTCGCTCATAGAGACTCGACAGATATCTAAGGTCTACACCCTCGGAGATGTGCCAGTCAACGCCCTTAAGGATGTTTCCATAAGTATTGACAAGGGGGAGTTTGTTGCAATTATGGGGCAGTCAGGCTCCGGCAAGTCTACGTTTATGAACCTCATCGGATGCCTTGACACACCCACAAGCGGGCAATACCTGCTTGAGGACGTGGACGTCTCTCAACTGAGCAGAGATGGTCGTTCTGCCATAAGAAACAAAAAGATTGGCTTTGTGTTTCAGGGTTTTAACCTGCTCTCACGGACATCGGCGATAGAAAACGTGGAATTGCCGATGCTCTACAGTAACGTATCGGTAAAGGAGCGTAAGCAGCGTGCGTTACATGCCCTGTTGTTAGTTGGCCTTAGTGGCAGAGAACACCATCATCCAAACCAACTCTCAGGTGGGCAGCAGCAGAGGGTGGCCATAGCTCGGGCGTTAGTAAACAACGTCCCCATCATCCTTGCAGATGAGCCAACAGGCAACCTTGACACTAGGACAAGCCAAGAGATAATGGAACTATTCGTAAGACTAAACAAAGAGTCAAATATAACCGTAATTCTGGTAACCCACGAGCCAGACATCGCGGCCTACAGCAAGAGACTGATAAGATTCTCTGATGGTCAAGTGTTAAGCGACAATATTGTTGACAAGCCATGATTAATGTTCCTTCTACAATAAAGATAGCTCTTGGATCCCTGCGTGTAAACAAGATGCGTTCGTCCCTAACGATGATCGGCATCATAATAGGTGTTGGCGCAGTAATAACCATGCTTGCAGTTGGCACTGGGGCACGTAAACGGATCGCCGAGCAGATTGCTAGCATGGGCAGCAACCTGCTTATCATACTCCCTGGTACAACCACGGCAGGTGGTGTGAGGGCCGGCGCTGGAACTCAGCCAACACTCTCAACGTTTGATGCAGACGCTATCTTAAAGGAGTGCCCTGCGGTCATGTACGTTGCCCCGATACTTAATGGGGTATCACAGGTAGTGCATGGAAATCTGAACTGGTCAACAGGTGTATCTGGCACAACCCCAAGTATCCTAGACGTCAGGGACTGGCCGCTTGCAGCAGGCCGTGTATTTACGATGGATGATGTTAGGGGTGCTTCAAAGGTTGCTCTGGTGGGGCTGACGGTGGTTGATAACCTTTTTGGTAGCATTGACCCCGTTGGTCAGGTCGTTAGGATAAAGAACATACCCTTCACCATCATCGGAGTCCTTGACAGGAAGGGACAATCACCAAATGGTCAGGATCAGGATGACATCATATACATCCCTGTCACAACGGCACAGAAGAAGGTCTTTGGCACTTCTTTCCCAGGAATGGTTAGAACCATCATGGTAAAGGCAAAAGGGGCTGAGGAGTTATCTCAGGCAGAACGACAGATAACGGAGCTCTTGCGTCAGAGACATCATATCGGTCAGAGGCGCGATGATGACTTTACCGTGCGAAATCTCACCCAGATGATGCAGACCGCCGAACAGTCAACAGCTGTTATGACACTCTTACTTGGCTCTATAGCATCCGTATCGCTGCTTGTGGGTGGCATTGGGATAATGAACATAATGCTTGTCTCGGTTACGGAGCGGACACGTGAGATAGGGATTCGCATGGCGATAGGCGCAAACACCTGGGATATTAGACTGCAATTCATCATAGAGGCGTTGACGTTGTCTATGATCGGAGGTATCTTGGGGATTGCGACTGGGTTAGCCTCGGCTGAGATTATATCAAAGATCGCAGGATGGCCAACGATAGTCTCTTTGATGTCGATACTACTGTCCTTCTGCTTCTCTGGAATGATCGGTATATTCTTTGGCTTCTACCCAGCATACAAGGCTTCTCTATTAGACCCCATAGATGCGCTGAGGTATGAGTAGGAAGGGGTGAAAAGGAAGTATGGAGGCATCGTTGTCATTCCTCCGCCATTATACCCTAACCTCTAAGATTACCGTTGAGTCGTTAAATATTGGGTCTTTGATGAGCTCCTGTAGTTGACCATACTGAGGGTGTGGGGGCAGATGTACTGCTTTTTCGATGTATTGCTCAGTGGTAAAGGTAAAATTGGCGAGGTTTTGAAAGTGTACCTGTGAGGCGCCTATCTCTCTTGCCAGATAGATAAACTCCTTCATCTCATTGAAATTCTCCTTCTGTACGACATAGCACAACTTCAGATTTTCGATCTTGCCATGTCTGAAAAGTTGACCTGCAAACTTGGCGTTTTCTATTACAGTATAGAAGTCCCCACCTCTGCGTAAGAGACTGTAGGTCTGCTGTGTTGCGGCATCTATTGATATGTTGATGCTTGCAACATACCTGGCAAGGTTCTTAAAACGCTGCCACATCTCGCTGTTCAACAGATTTCCGTTAGTCATCAGGACGAGCTTAAGGTCTGGAAAGTCGTTGTTGTCTATGGCACCTAGAATCCTCATGCAAGACCGACTGGCAAATGGATCCCCAGCCCCGCTTAGCTCAACGACTGCCGCAGTTTTTAATAGCGGGATAACCACGTTGTCCGTTGCCTCATCAATCTCACGGAGTTCTGTGGTATCGAGTATAATCTTGTCATTTCTACACGATGGACATGCCAGGTTGCAGCTTGCGTCGTTGGCAAGGTTTAAGAAAAAGGGTTTAAACGGCATAACAGTCCCCATCGTTGGTATCTCTAAAGCGATGGAGCGTATTTTCTCCTTTATGTTAGGCGACAGAGATCCTACCTTGTCGTTTATATAATCAGAGAGAGTATTCCTATGAGGCAGCAGCCTTAACATGATCATGTAACAAGACATCTTGTCACAGAACGAAAAAGAGCCATCCAAGATGCTTGTCCGTATGTCTTCTATGACGGGTGAGTTCCACACGTTGTTGACATCGTCCTCATAGACATTACCGATTGTCGTTGGCAGCCAACTGGAACAACAACAAAAGCAGCCGCCTCCACGAGTAAGGCTCAGGTAGACAAAAGGGAAGAAACAGAAATAATCCTTCAATTCATAACCGATGTTATCGGTCTTTCCGTCTAACTTATATAGTTTTGCCCTGAATATCGTATCTGTTATTCTGAGGTCTTGTGGGTAGAGGCATCGTGCGTTTTCAAGCAAAGCAATGGCCTGGTCATAGCCCCCCCTTACGATGCAGGTCTCAGCGGCAGCCAGGAGCAGGGGGGTGTCATTTGTGTCTTTAGCGGTATTTAACAGGATGTTGCCGAGGGAGGGTCGTTTTTTTATTGCCTCGTGGAACTGGCTTAAGTATTGAGGGTCAAGGGCGCGGTGATGCGGCTGTGACGAGAAGTGACTGCATACTTCTGAGACTTCATGGTTGCTGCCTTTTGGTTTTGTTACGAACTCCCTCAGCTTATGAAATATATCCATGCTTTTGCAAAACTCCTAAACAGATGCATTTTTTATCCTACTTATGCTATAGTTTAGCAGTAGCCTAAACTAAAACACAATTGCTTAAATAGCTAATTTACTGGAGGCTAATTTTGGAAACAGAAAAACAAGGCACGTCCAAAGTGGTAATGTTAAACGTTGAAGACTATCTTAGACGTTTGATGGGAGAAGGCGATATTGCCAAGGAAACACTTGCTGACCGCAATGGAAAAAGAGGAGGGGGTTGAAGGTTAGTCGTTTTTGGATAGCTCTTTGGCGATGGGGAGGAATTCGTTTTTGAGCCAGTTATGTCTTTTTAAGTAGTTTAACTTATAAAGGATAAAAGAATCAATACAGGGCAATCGCATGAAAAATATTGCTCAGTGCCGCTCCATACGCTATATGGGGTCAAGGGGACTTATTTTAGTTGGTCGATCATATCTAAAGAGTATCACTATGGAAGGCATTTTGCAAGAACTCTCTTCGTCATATCGTTTTGTCTAATGTTTGGTGGTTTGGATACGCTGGAAAGGGGCGTTAATACTGGGGCGTCGTTTCAGACATTAGTCAAAATGACTCCTTTTGTCCAATATTTTGTGAGATCACGATTGCAAAGCGTTCACAATCTTAAGTGTCCTTCGAGCAAAGCCGAGTAGCTCGGTAGAGTCAATGGTATCGGGTGTGTAATCTGCAACATTCTCGTCGTGATGATAGGGGGCGGTGTAGTCGTTAATCTCGTTCAGCTCGTCATACATGGGCGCAGCTGGGTGATCCGTGTCACCGCGTATTTTCCGCACAATATCACCAAGCCAGTCTCTATCACTAAAATTTATGGGATAGGTCGTTCTCATATAGGTTTCCAATACTACACGCATTTTACGAATGATGTCGATGTGCGCTCCTGCGCCGTTTGTGACATAGGATTGCAAGTCATCAATATCATTTGCCGTCCTGCCCTGACAGGCCTTTTCAATGTCGCAGACGGCTATTTTTGATCCCATTTGAACATGATTGGCGATGGTAAGTGCCGCCCGTTCGGCTGGCGGGCTTTTGTCCCATATCTGTTTCAGGAAGGTCGCGTCATGCGGCAACACAATCACTTGGGCGCATTGTCGGGCGATCTTCATAATTTCGTGAATGGTCTGGTGTCGCCGAAAGGAGTCCTGACTGTTAAACGGATCATCGAATACTACAATCTTCCTGCTCAAACCACCGTCGCATTCCAAGTGCGCCAAGAAAAAGGCGAGAGCTAAGGTCGTTCTGTCGCCGGCACTGAGGGTGTTCTTAAAACTCGGCATGTTGCTTGGTGTTTTACCACCGCCTATGTCAATGGCGGTCTGATTGATGACAAGTTGATAGCTTGACGTAGCAACACCGCCATTATAGCTGTGTTTGGTTTCTGCTATTTTGAATCCTGCATTGAAGGCGTCAAGGAACTCGTTGATTCTTTTCTGATATGGCGTTACCACGCTTGCCGTGTGCGTATCAAGCTGGCTACGGATTGCTGTTTTCTGCGTCTCGATTGCTTTTTTTTCGCCTGCCATTCTGGTGTGTTTTTCGCATAACTTGGCAACGCTCTGGCTGTGTCGCGTCTTGGTTGCTTTCAGACGCGTCAATTCGGAGGTCGCTGTGGTAACGTCAGCAGTGCCGGCCTCAGTTTTCTTCTTTGTAATCAGCCCGTTCGCGGTTCGGATTGCCTGATTGAAGGCATCAACCTTGTCTTTTTCAGACTCATATATTGCTACGACTTTTAGGAATGCTTCGTCAACAGGAATAGCCTTCAAGCAGCTCTTGGGTTTTGCGCTCTATCAGCGCCATGGCGGCGGCATTCATGGCTTTGATGGCGTCAGCAACAGAGGCAGGATAGGTAAGTGCGACAGTATCGAGCTGGCAATACTTACTCCAGAATTCAACGCCTCCCTTGTGCTGCTCTGCCACGGTATCGAGCTTGGCCAAAGAGGTATCGCCAAATACCTGGCCTATTGTCGCCTTTATCGCGGTGATGGCGGCGCGCAATGCTTTGTAACTGTCAATAAAAACCAACTTATAGGCTGCAATCAGCGGCAAGCCCTTAATATCCTGTCCACAGAAGGGGCAAGAATCGCCTGCATGGTCTATACCCTGCACAATCCAGCCGCCGCCATTGGTCAAGCCGTGATCTATAAAGTGGGTGTTAATGCGTCTTTCGGCGGCCTTATTGATGTCGTCTATCGTTTTAGCAAGCAGTTCAGTAAAACCAGACGGCAAATCTGGCAAGACTATCTCGACCAAGGTGGCACGAGTTTTAATGCCCGCTGCCTCACGGATGGTGGTTAGAAGTGATTCCTGGGCGATAATCAGTTCGCTGATGCTGTCAGTTTTTGGCAAGGCAATGAAAGTTTCCAGCTTCATGTCTTGCGGAATATGAGATTGAATTGCTTTGGCAATGGTGCCAATTTCTGTTGTTTTTGTACGTATTTCGCCAACCAATTTTGTCTCTTGCTCGGCAAGGCTGACACCGGCGACACCTACAATAACACGATAAAGGTTTCGCTTCTGATCGGTATCAACCACATCGCCAGAATAGACATTCTCAGAAATAAAAACCCCGTCAAAGATCGCCAAGTCAGAATAGCCGGAATTCCATGCAGTGCCATTGAATTTGATTTTACCGCTCGTGGTCAAAAGCTCAATGGTTGGAACTTCGCTTACTCCAAGAGTTTTGCGGCCTATAACATGCGTGGCGTCACCATCCTTCAGTAACCGCAAAATAGCACATATTGTCGTCTTGCCAAAACCGTTGGCACCTATAATAAAGCTATGTTTGGCAAAGGTTGTGTCGCCGCCTATGGCAGAGCTACGGAAGCGGCCAACGTTTTTGATAGCAATAATTTTCTTAAGCATTTAGTATTTTATCCACCGCTCTCTGCTGCTTGACGCAACACTAAAAACGCCTCTTTCAACGCCTGACTGACAGCCGAATCCGGCTCGGCCATGACCATTTCCTGATAAGCATTGAGAAAATCAGTCCTAATGCGGTGAAATAAATGAAGGAAGTGTTTGAGGAACCCCAAACAATCCAAAACCACAATTTCTGTGCCACCCGTTTCTTTGTAAAATCTGGCCGCGTATTGTGCAACGGTTCGCTCTATAACATCTGTGGTAATGAAAATATAGTTATTGATGCGCTTAGGGTAGCGGCTTATTTTCGTGATGGCGGCGTCTATATCGTCAACGGTTACACTCTTCATTTTCATTTCGTAAGCAGTAACAATATTGTCGTCACCTATCAGGCATATTTCCACGTCGCCTATTGATCCAGTCTGCAAATCGGCGGCGTTGTGTGAATTCAAGGGTAGTGGACGCTCCCCTAATTTAGCTTCGGCAGCGCGGTATGCTGCTGACACCATCAACACTGGCAACCGACTGGAATTTTTACAGGCAAAATGCTGTTCGAGCAATTTCAACATAGCTTCGGATGAAAGCGGCAAAGCTCCAGCGCCACGTTTCAGCGCGTTCATCAAAGAAGTCATGCGACATAATATTTCATCTCGCATTTTGATAAGTACGCGCACGGTTTCCACAAAAACTATTTCTGCGTCGATCCGTTTTTGGTGAACATCATCAAGCAGTTGCACAGTCTCAATGTAAAGCTCACGCGGGCGACCTATAATTTGAATGTCAGTTGTTAGCGCCCTGTCTATATTGCGGAGACTTGGTGTAAGAAAAGCAGTCGTTTCGATAACTGTTTCGTTGAGCGTGCTGGATGCTTTTTCATAAACACGCTGCAAAATCTGGTCAGCACCCATTAGAAAAGCCCTTTACCTTTCAGAGATTCAGGATCGTAATTTGTCCATAGGATTTCTTTGCGGGTGTCTTTGGTAGAATGAATGGTTCTCTCAGTACGGTCTTAAACCATTTCTTATTTGAGTATAAATCATCCATTAAAGGATGATCATAGCCCGATAGGGCAACCTTGCCGCGACACTTGTTTAGAACGGCGGCAAGCTCACAATGTTGCGCCTCGTCCATTTCAAAACCATAGGCTTTAGAGTCACCTCGCGTAGCATGAAGGTAAGGGGGATCACAGTAAAACAATGTCCCGTGATTGCCGTAAAGTTCTATCATATCCGTTGCTGGCCTGTTTTCAATCTGCACTCTTATAAGACGCTGCGCTATCTCGTTAAGCGCATCAACCCCGCCTAACCAACGCGACACAACACCGGACATTCCGGCGCGGCTCGTGTCTTTACAATTCGCCCATCTGCCAAGTGAGGCCGTTTGTGCAAGCCCTGTTCTGGTTTGTCGGTCCCGAATATAAAAACGTCGGGCTCGCTCAACATCGCTTATGCCCTTCGTGTTTCCGTATATGGACTGATGATATTCCTCGCGTGAAAACGGCGTTAGTGAGATAGCCCTTATGATCTCGTCCTTGCGAGCTCTAAGAACGCGGAAAAAATTAACAACATCGCCGTCTATATCGTTATAGGTTTCAACAGGGGATGGGCTACGGTTTAGCAACACAGCCGCCGAACCGGAAAAAGGCTAGCAATAATGATGACATTTAGGGAGAAGGAGAAGCAACCAATCAAGATGGCTAAATTTCCCTCCATACCAACCAAAAGCGATGAGACGCCTCCGTCCGCGTAAGTACACAACATTGGAGGATTCCGGTAACTGTTCATCGTTTAAATAAATTGGTGATGCCGTGCGTTTCATGTTTCTTGCCTGCGAATTAACTTCGTCATGTTCCACATGACCCCCTCATTTTTAATCATCCCCCTTCTTCTTTCTTTTTTTTCTTATCGCTCAGTAAGGGGTTTCACCTTCGGCTTCGTTTTCTTTATCAAGGTCATAAAGTGATAGGGCAACCTCTCGAACGCGCTCATCCCACCTGATGTCGTCCTTGTTTAGTTCGAGCTCGGCGTAGAAGTTCTCTACGTCGTGGCCAATCAGTTTATAAGGGTCTTTGGGTGACTCAGGATCAACGCTTATGTGCCGGAGCTGATGTCGGATCAATCTGATCTGGTCCTTTTTGTCAATGTTGGTGAATGTTACCTTATCTAAAAACATGATGAAATCAAAGCCTTCAGCCGATGCCGTATCTTCCTTTGTCAGATGTCTGGTCAGATCGTTTGTCTTTTGTATCCGCCCTAGTATTATGTTACCGCTGCTGAGTCTTTTCTTTCTATCAAACAGCACCTTGATATTAACATTTATGAGTTCAGAGAAATACTGTGCCCTGACCTCGTTGAGCAATGTGATAACGCTGCCTGGTACATCTTCAAATCTATTATATGGCAATTTTAAACCCTCTCCTTACTGGATGAATTAGACGCTATTAAATACAAACAATGTATAACTTTTACGGGGTCAAGGGGACTGGTCCCCTTGCGAGGGGGTCTGAGGGGGAGCAGAGAGCTCCCCCTTCTAAGATTAAGCGACCCATAATTGTCTTATGCGTTCAAGGGTATCTATTTATTAGTAAGCGCTGCCACTCCAGGCAGTACCTTGCCTTCAAGAAGCTCTAACGATGCGCCTCCTCCGGTTGATATGAAAGTGACCTTGTCGGTTACGCCAGCCCTCTTAACGGCCAACACAGAGTCGCCGCCACCAATGATGGTTGTGGCCTGGGTGTTTGCCACTGCGTGCGCCAGGTCAAATGTACCCTTGGCAAACGTGTCTATCTCAAAAAGCCCCATTGGTCCATTCCACACAACTGTCTTTGCATCTGAGAGGGCGTTTGCAAAGAGCTTTGATGACTCAGGGCCAATGTCAAGAATTCGCCAGCCAGCCGGCACCGCATTGACCGGTACTACCTTTGTAGGAGCGCCTTGTTCTACCTTCTCGGCTATCAGACAGTCCACCGGCAGCAAGAACTGAACGTTTAATGCCTTCATCTTGTCAATTATCTTCCTGGCAACATCGAGCATCTCGTCCTCGCATAGAGAGTCACCTATCTCATACCCCTGCGCCTTGAAGAACGTGTTGGCCATACCGCCGCCTACAATCACCTTATTTACCTTGCTTGCCAGGTGATCTAGGACACCGATCTTGCCTGAGACCTTTGCGCCTCCAACTATCGCCACAAACGGCCTTACAGGAGACTCTACAGAGACGAGCAGGAAGTTGAGCTCCTTCTCCATAAGAAGGCCTGCGGCGGCGGTTGAGATGTGCTTAGTTATCCCCTCAGTAGTGGCGTGTGCCCTATGAGCCGTGCCAAAGGCGTCGTTTATGTATACGTCAGCCAGTTTCGAGAGCGACTTGGAGAACTCTGGATCGTTCTTCTCCTCCTCGGCATGGAACCTGACGTTTTCTAAAAGCAGCACGTCGCCATCCTTCATCTCTGCGACCATCTTCTCAACATCGGCTCCTATGCAGTCGGGGGCAAAAGCTACCTTCCTGTTAAGGAGACCTTCCAGGCACTTTGCCACAGGTGCAAGCGAGTACTTGGGGTTTGGCTTTCCCTTTGGTCTACCAAGGTGGGAGGCGAGGATCACCCTTGCCCCTTTGTCTATGGCCATACTGATGGTTGGCAGGGCGGCACGCACCCTGGTGTCGTCAGAGATGTTGTTTGCCTCATCAAAGGGGACGTTGAAGTCTACCCTGATGAAAGTACGCATACCTTTTAGGTTTAGATCCCTTATTACGAGCTTATTAAGTCCCATCAATTATCTCCTAGAGATTACATACAGGGCGAGGTCTCGCAAGCGGCAGCTATAACCCCACTCGTTGTCGTACCAGGTTATGATCTTTGCCATGTTGCCTATTACCTTGGTTAGTGCAGCGTCAAAATTTGAGGAATGTGCATCACCTTTAAAATCTGAAGATACCAGGGGCAGATCGCAGTACTGAAGGATTCCCTTCATTGGGCCTTCGGCTGCCTTTTTAACGGCCTCGTTTATCTCTTCTTTTGTTGCTTCTTTGGAGAGCTCACAGGTAAGGTCTACCACGGAGACGTTAGGGGTTGGGACGCGCATTGCAAAGCCGTCTAACTTACCCTTTAACTCTGGCAGAACCAGACCGATTGCCTTTGCAGCGCCCGTGCTGGATGGGATGATGTTTAGGGCGGCGGCTCTTGCACGTCTGAGGTCTTTGTGCGGGAGATCCAACAGCCTCTGGTCGTTCGTATATGAGTGAACTGTTGTCATAAGTCCCTTTACTATGCCAAAGTTATCGTTTAGCACCTTTGCTACGGGGGAGAGACAGTTTGTAGTACATGAGGCGTTAGAGATAACTTTGTGCACTGCGGGGTTTAACTTGTCGGAGTTGACGCCCATACACACGGTTATGTCCTCGTCGGTGGCCGGTGCTGATATCAACACCCATCCTGCCCCTGCTGCCAGGTGTTTGGCGGCATGTTCCTTCTTGGTAAAAAGACCGGTTGACTCAACCGCTATCTCTACTCCGAGGTCTTTCCAGGGAAGGGCAGCCGGGTCTCTCTGAGCCAACACCTTTATGGCCTTTCCGTTGACCACTATTTCGTCGTCCTTTGCGTATACATCAGCAGCCAAGTTGCCCACTACTGAGTCGTACTTGAGCAGATGTGCAAGGGTCTTTGCATCTGTTATGTCATTTACCGCTACAATTTCTATCTCGTTGTAACCCATGCAGGCCCTAAAAAAGTTCCTGCCAATCCTTCCAAAACCATTAACTCCAATTTTTACAGCCATTGAAACCTCCTAAATTAAACTATATTTGAGATATATAACAGAGACTACGTCTTCTAAGTATACTATAAGTCTTGTAAATAATTGATCACCAGGCCAGTTGGTATCTTGGGGTAAAAGTACGTCGACTTAGGTGGCATCTTAACCCCTGTCCTTGCGGAGAGTTCGACATCCTCTACCCTTGTAGGGTTTAAGACAAAGGCCGCTTTATACTGCCCGCTTCTGACCATATCTATAGATTTTGTCAGACTCATCTCGTATCCAAAATCACTTACATTGTACAGTTGTTTAAACACCACATTATGTAAGAGCACAACGTCAGTGCCTTCCAGGCCATTGAGCCTGTTACCGGTGTATCTTAACACGTAAAAGCCATCTCTGCCGTACAGGTACAGTCCGTATGTGTTGAGCTGTCCGCT
Source organism: Nitrospirae bacterium MYbinv3 (assembly GCA_002753395.1). GTDB lineage: Bacteria > Nitrospirota > Thermodesulfovibrionia > Thermodesulfovibrionales > Magnetobacteriaceae > Magnetobacterium. Next base: position 15,914 of record PEAB01000071.1, read on the forward strand.
GATGGCCTCAGTGATGGAGCATTGAGCGTTTGAGTCAGTTAGTAGAAGGGCAGGTTCTTTAACATACTCGACCTTGAATTGGCTCTGAAGCGCTTCTATAGGGTCATCCGGCAGGGTGTTGATCAGTCTGTGTGTGGGCAGTATGGTGAGGCCGCCCTCTGCGGCATTTACAAGGAGCATCATAACGTAATCGTATTCCTTACGTTCATTATCGTTATGGTCGGCCTTAAGTTGACATTCCTGGCGCATGATACGTTGGTACTCCAGGGCTGTTTCGTAGCGGTGGTGTCCATCCGCTATGAAAAAATCGTTGCCGCTAAGGTGAGTGCGTATGGCGGAGATGTCCTGTGGATCGTTGATTATCCAACACCTGTGGGTTATGGAGTCATCGTCTTTAAATTCAAAATACGGTTTTTGGTTTAGCGTATTTCTGTAGATATGACTCAACCCGTTAGCTGGGTCGTTGTAGATGGAGAATATTGGGCTTATGTTTGCGCAGCAGGCCTGCATGAGGTTGAGTCTGTCGAGCTTGGGTTTTGCCTGGGTCATTTCGTGCGGGAATATTCCTTCTCCGTGTTGTACGAGCTTTATTGCTGCAAAGATGCCGCGCATGACCATTTGCTTGCTTCCGATTAAGTAGTGCGTTTCATAGAGGTAGAAGGCAGGTCTTTTTTCAAACTTGATAATGCCATCGTTTAGCCAGTTCTTAAGGCTTTCCGAGGCTCGTAAGTACTTGTTGCACTTATCGGTGTCGTCGGCGAACTCCTTGCCGCATTCGACTTTAGCGATATTAAAGGGGCTTTTCAGGTAGAGGGCGTCTTGTCTCTCAGGTGTGATTATATCGTATGGTGGTGCGATAACGTCCTCCATAGCCACACGCCTTGGGTCGTACAAGAGTCCTCTGAAAGGGATTACCTCAGTCAATCATTAACCTCACAATAAAACAAAGTGACGAAATTATATCATGTTTTGCGGATAAATTCAAACTGAATTTTTATAGGCAGGTTGCAGCTACATTAAGTACACATAGTAAAGGAGTCTTAATCAAAAAATTGTGCAAATAAGGAGTGATATTTTGACTTTATAATTGCCCACCGCTTAAACGCTGTAAAGGCAGAATTCTTTTTTAGTTCTGACACTATTTTCTTATGATATTGCGCTTTATCATTTGAATTGGTGCTTTGTTCATATCCTTGGAGAATCTTTTCAAAATTGAATATTTGATCTTTTAAGAGGTGAGCCTCTTGCAAAACTCAAATCAGGCAATTATCGTGCCCCCCAAATATTATTTAATATCAACTACTTACAAAGTGAGTTTTTTGCTATATTTTACATAACATGTACTTTTGCAGGAGGCTCAGGTTTCTTAATTTAGTAGTTTGCAATTTTTGTGTTATAGTTTTTCCATAATAAACGTATGTTAAAATTTCAACGGTATTATCAACTGTTTTTCTCCATAAATCATCATATGTATTCGTTGTTAACCTGACAATGAACTCATAATCTGCATCATAGTCATATTTAATCCAACTAACAACATCATGTTGTGAATCTGTACAATTCAGAATATTAGTATAATCATTAGTATTATATCTATCAGACTTTGTACTATTACAATGTCTACAAGATAAAAACAAGTTTTCCCATTTAAACTTTAACTCATTATTGTTACAGTGTGGTTCAAAATGTTCAATTTCTAAGGTAATAGTTCACCGACTACAGTCAATGTGTTAAATCTATGCGATATATAGAAGGAGCAATTGTACCTGACCTCAAAGCAATAATAGCTTGAACAAGAAACTCAAGTGGGTTACGATTTTGTAGTCGGCAGGTCATTGTTGCGGTAAGTATCCGGCCAGTCAAATTAGCTCC
>PEAB01000006.1 GCA_002753395.1 Nitrospirae bacterium MYbinv3
TGCGTCTATTTCTACTTGATACTGTGGTTGCATAACGTGCCTCCTTTTTATTTATTATTACACATTATACAACCAATTGTCTACCATATATCTTATATTGTGTCGTTGTAGGGCTAGACAAACCACCGTAAAGGTTTTCAAAAGAGGTGAGCGCTTGCATATGTTTATAGCATCATGTGAGGCAACGGAGTTGTAATCTGAACCGTTTACGACCAACATAACGCTCTTGCCTTTTATCTCACTGTCTTGTGGTACCATAAGGACCTTGCACTTAGCCTTGTCTATGACCTCAGATGAGACGCTGCCCATTATGAGCCTCTTTATCCCCATAAACGCCCTTCTGCCCATGACTATAAGGTCGATATTGTTTTCCTGTGCCTCATCTAATATGACATCGCTTGCATTGGGATTGTTGGATATGGAGACGTCACACTTGACATTCTCCATCGTGCAGGCATCTATGACTTCATCCAAGTGTTGCTCTGATATCCTTTTCAAGCTGCTCCATATACATGAGGTCGTGCAGTCTGCCTCCCTCTGGTGAGTGTACTACGCTGAAGGTGTTGACATGAAGCGCTGAAAACCTAGTCCCCCACGCCTTAGCCAGCGCAATACCCTCCCTAATTGCCCCCCCTGCTGAAGACAGATGCATCTGTTGCTACCAGTATACCTCGATAACTTCCTAATGGATGGATGTCCATACATAAACAGCATATAGCGTATCTTCTTTATATTCCATGGTAACTATCCCAAGCAAAGGAAGAAGGAGGACGGCTCCGCCCCCTCCCTCAGACCTCACCCGCAAGGGGGCCAGCCCCCTTGACCCATTCCTGCTCAAGCTTGAACTGTGGTGCAACTATATGTGCACAGTCTACCTTAACTATCACAAGAATTTACTGTGCTCTTTTAAGGAGATACCATATAGCCTATATCTTACAAACAAGAACTGACCCCTGTGACAGAGCAACCACCCTTTCAGCCACACTTCCCATCAAGAGCCTTTCAATGCCAGTCCTTCCGTGCGAACCCATAATGGTGATATCCGTGCCAGACTCCATCGAGGCGTTGACTATGGCCTTATATGGATCGCCAACTAGCGGCAGTGTTTCAACTTTAACCCCCCGTTTGTCTGCGTTTGCCTTTACCGCGTCGAGGTGTTTTTGTGCCTCTGGTATCTTATCCTTTGATGACACCACAGAGACAGCCAAGAAGTTTTTCACAAAAGGGCATCTGCTTGCCATATTGATTGCTTCCTGCTCGGCTGCATCACTGTACTTGGAGCCATCGGTTGCAAGCATAATGTTTTCGCCTTTTATCTCAGTATCTTTGGGCACTACGAGTATTTTACACGGTGCGTAAGCTATGGTCTTAGCCGTCTGACTCCCAAGTACGAGCTTTTTAAGACCCGTATTGCCCCTTCTGCCCATTACTATGACGTCGGCTCTTTGCTTGACAGCCTCTTCTACTACACTCTCGTAAGCCTGTATTGACCTTCTGACTACGATATCACACTCCACATTATCCTCAGAGGCCATCTCTCTTATATCGTCGAAGTGTTTTCTAGCAGTCTGCTCCATCTTCTCTACGTAACTGCTGCCCTCGGTCTCAAACTCAGGGTTGTATTCCAATACCCGTAGCACCGTTAGTACAGTCTTGCAAGCCCTTGCAAAGTTAATGGCCTCTTTGATTGCCCCGCGACTGTACTCCGAGCCGTCTGTGGCTAAGAGTATCGACTTCAGGTCTCCCATCAAGTTCATTCTATACTTGTCATTTACCATGATTAGTGTCCTCCTGTTCTGAATACACCTGATGCCGCAAGTATCAATACCAAAACCTCAATAAGAACAATTACCCCATATATGGGGTCTTTTTTTCTAAAGAAGATCGGTATGATAGACAATAAACATACGATGGTTACACCGCCTAAAAAGGCTATCCCTACGAAGTTGAGAAAATCACCCTTGTTAAGTAAATGTATCCATGCCCAACCTGCATGTATACCGGTTTTTTCAAGATAATCATGTACGGGCAGACTCCACAACTTTGGCAGATCATCTACAGGTACAAATGGTGAGAAAATACCAGTTATATAAACCAAAAAAGAAATAAACAATATTACAATGCCAACTTTCATTCCTATGTCGAGGAGTTTGGCATATCTCAATTGTTCTTCCGTAGCAGCCTGTTTTTTTTCCAACTTCTTTGTCCTCCTTATATTTATTTAGCTTTTCGTATTAATTGTCGTTATTTCCATATACCCAACCCCTTAAGAAGGGCACGCAGGCCTGCAAAGAAAAGCAAGAATATGACTATATACCGTATAGCAGCGGGTTTTGTCTTTGTCAGTATCTTTACACCAACCATTGAACCTAACATAACACCAAGTATCGATGGCACTACCATCATAGGTATAACAGCGCCGTTATTAATGTATATCCAAGCGGCAGAGGTATCGGTTATTGATAAGAGAAACTTACTTGATGAGACCGCTACCTTTAGAGGCGCACCTAATAACAGGTTCAAAACTGGTACATTTGCCCAGCCGGCGCCAATGCCAAACATACCGGCCATTATGCCAATGAGCACAAAGAGGGCTAATCCCAGGGGAGTCCTGTGTATCTTCCAGTTAATATCCTGTCCCGTCGAGACCTCGTGATAGATCCCGTTTATCCGTAATGCAGTGGACAGGGCGTCGGCCTCTTTCACCTCTGGAAACTCAGCCTTCTTTGCCTTAAGTATTATTACAACGATTCCCAATATGCAGACGCCTAAAGCTGTCTGAATAACGTTTGCCGGCAATGCTAGCCCAATCATCGCCCCTGCAATAGCACATGCCGACGCAATTACTCCCACAGGCAAGGAAAGCCTTAGATCAGCCATACCTTTTTTTAATAATCCAGGACCTGCTGCCAACGCCCCTGCCAATGCCACTATAAGACCAGTCCCCCTTACAAAATCAAGGTTGAAGGGGAAAAAGCCTCCCACAATGGGTACAAATAAAGTCCCTCCGCCTAAACCACCTAAAACAGCCACTATTCCCAATACAAACGTTAGTACAAACAACCCAAGCGGCCATAACCACCACGCAACCGTGCTTCCCTTCTCTATGACATCGCCCCCCGGAGGCCCAGCGAATGAAGTCGAGACAATACCTAACATTAAAGCACCAATTGCTAGTAGTAAAAACGCTTTCTTGACTAATGACATACTCTGTTAACCTCCGTTTGTTTTCAATAACGATTAACTCGTCTATAAACGTTAATTGTAACATAGCGTATCATAAATAATCTACAAGTACATAATAGACACATAGCTATATAAAGGCTGACATTGTGATATGTTACATATGATACATAGGCAGCATTATTTTGTCGTATATACTTACCTCTGCAGGACTACCCAAAGATTAAAGGATTTACAGGAAATTATACTCTTGCACTTTTTTGTAAACCAGCATTTTATGTAGCTCTTGAAAATAGATTCCCACTTTCGCGGGAATGACAGCAAATAGCGTTTTCGGCTGTTCTATGCCTGCCCCTGACCTAAACAGGGGTCATTCCTGCGAAAGCAGGAATCCAGAAAGTACAAAACTACAGCAGGAAAGAGATTTTAATTAATCCTGGTAATCCCTTAATCCGTTAAATCGTGGTTCAGACATGTTTTATTGTAACCAGATGGAACTTGTCATGCTCTTGGGGTATATTTCATCCAAGTAACAACATTATAAGAGGCGGATATGTCATAGAGATAAATAAGGAATAGGGAGGTGTGTGAGGAAATCATTGCATGAGGCTTTTGAGTATCTCTTTCGTGTGGTTAAACACGATGAAGTGGCCGCCGTTGTCAATCATATGTCCCTGGCAGTTTGGGAAGGTTTTTATAAGGTCTCTAGCCATCTGCGGGGGGACGATGGAGTCCTCAAGACCGTGCCAAAGTAAGACCGGCACCTTTATGTCCTTGGGGCTAAACCCCCACGGTTGAGACAGTATCTCTATATCCTGAGCGTAGCCGTTGGCGCCGCCTCGGATCGACTCTGACAGGTCAGCCATCATCATAGACCGTATGTCGGGACGGTTTAGGACTTCTTTATCGGCCTTGGGTAAGCTTAAAAGAAAGTTTTCAAGTATACCTTCTACATAAAAGCTCAACATGGGACCCATTAGAGAAAGTGCTCCACGAACAAGCCAGGGGGCGTACTTGGCCGCAGAAAACGCGCAGCCAGCGGTTAGATTCACATCCATCGGATTGCCGGAGATATCACCAAGGCTGCTTACCAAGGCAATTGCACTGAGACGTTGAGGATATGCGTGTGCGCAGGCTAGGGCATAGGGACCGCCACCAGATATCCCGATTATTGCAAAACGCTCAATATCAAGTACCTGTGCAACATCCAACACGTCCTGGGGCCAGTCATTCAATGTCCTGCCCGGCATATCGGTTGAGAGCCCATAGCCAGGTCTTTCCAACGTTATGAGCCTGATATCAGCAGTCTTAAGCAGATCTATATCTGGGGGATGCTGGAAACGCGACCCTGGTATGCCATGAAAGAAAAACACCGGTTTACCATGAGGCTTCCCATAGTGCCTGAAACCAATGTCTCTTCCATCTCTCAACTTAATTAGTGCATTATTCATATTCTAATATATATAAAAAGCATTAAGTACGGAATTTAAGCATAACCAATAACAACCTTACGGTAATATGAAGATTCCCCTGTGTGCATAAGAAAACTGCTAACGTAGGAAAACACAACGCACTACTTTCTATTACTCTAGCTATTACTTTGGACGACGATTCTATTCCTAACTGTTTGATAAAGACTAAACACCTTGTCCTGACAAAAACAGTTCAAGGCATATAGAAGGTAAAGGGTCTAAATATACGTAAGCCAGGAGCTGTACTTATCAACCAATCCGTGGACGGTGTCAAAGAATATCTTTTGAAGCTGCTGCGTCACTTTGCCAGGTTTCCCGATGCCTATTGTGCGGTTATCAACCTCCCTGATAGGTGTAATCTCGGCAGCCGTGCCACTAAAAAAAGCCTCGTCGGAGATATAGAGCTCATCTCTCGTAAAGCGTCTCTCTTCTAATTGTATGCCTTCATCTTTGGCGATCTTCATTATGCTATCTCTGGTGATACCCTCAAGTATTGATGTTAGCGGCGTCGTCTTGATACTCGCATTTCGTACTATAAAGATGTTTTCTCCTGCACCCTCTGAGACGTACCCCTCGGTATCAAGTAACAGGGCCTCATCAAACCCTAGACCTATCGCCTCTCTCTTGGCCAGTTGTGAGTTTACGTAATAACCGCTGACCTTACCGCGAGACATGTTTGAGTTAACATGGTTCCTTATAAAAGATGACGTCTTCACCCTGATACCATTTTTAACGCCGTCCTCACCGAGATATGACCCCCACTCCCAGGCCGATACAGACACATTTATAGGGTTCCCTTTTGCATAAAGCCCCATTGCTCCATAGCCTATATACACAAACGGTCTGATGTAGCACTCCTGAAGCCCGTTTACTCTTACACAATCTACTATGGCCTTTTCAACGTCTTGCTTAGAAAACGGTATCTCCATTTGAAATATATACGCTGAGTCAAAAAGCCTGTGCACATGTTCGCGTAACCTAAAGATCGCCGGTCCCTTTGGTGTCTTATAACAACGGATACCTTCAAACACGCCTAGCCCATATTGCAACGTGTGTGTCAACACATGCACCTTGGCATCGTCCCAATCTACCAGTTCACCATCCATCCATATCTTTTCAGTCTTGTTTACCATATGCTTCATATTAAAGCATTTATTTGTTTTAAATGTCAAGTGGCCAGAGCACCTGCAGGCACCTGAATGCACAAGAAATTCATGGGGATAAGAAATATACATAAAGGGGTCAATGGGACTGGTCCCCTTGTGGGAGGGTCTAGGGAGGCAGGATTGATAAAGCCGCTTCCTACGGTCACTAGGCCTCCTTATTTATTTTCACTGCTGTTAAGTTAACAGCAGTATGGCTCACCCCTTCCCTTGCGGAGGGGTCTTAAGTAGGGGTGCGAACCCTGTGTCAGTAGGCAAAGCCCTCCGTTCTAAATACATACGGGTGAACTATGATGACAATGTCAGTCGTGGGCAACTTAAGATGTTAGCTGGGTTCATAATTTCTTCAAATTCTTTGTGTATCATTCTAGTATAATATGCAATACGATTATGCTAAAAAGTTTCTCACGTAGTGGGACTATATTTAACAAGGAGGGCAGTTGTTGTGAAAAATGTTGTTTTAGGTATTGTGTTGGTGCTGCTAGTGGCAGGGACTGGGTTTGCCAAGAACCTTGAGGTTGAAAAAAAGGCAGGCGATTATACACTCAAGATAACGATGGATAATAACCCGCCAATCGTTGGAGACAATAACATTACCGTCGAGGTAAAGGACTCCACAGGTAAATCTGTTACTGATGCCAAGGTAATGATTGACTACTCCATGCCTGCCATGCCGGGTATGCCTGCAATGAACTACAAGACAGACGCCAAATATGACGCTGGTACGTACAAGGCCGTTATGACACTCTCGATGGCTGGCTCATGGAATATCTCGGTTAAGGTTGCTCATAGCCATAAGAGGGTAAAGGCCAAGATTAATGTTGATGCCAAGTAGGCATAGTCTTCTTGTGTGGATTATGATGACAGGGCTTCTTCTGCTTGCCATGCCGCTGTATGGGGAGGATTTGACGATGGATTCACTTATAAGAGAGGCCCTGCAAAACAATCACGACGTGCTCATGGCAGAGTCAAAGGTGTACACCTCAACTTTTAGAACGCCTCAGGCATCAACCCTGCCTGACCCAATGGTCATGTTTGGATATCAGAACGAGGGCTGGGACCGATACTCCTACGGACAGATGAGTGGGGCACAGTGGATGTTTTCGGTATCACAGATGTTTCCATTCCCCGGCAAACTCGAACTAAAGGAGCAGATGACCATCAAAGACACGGAGGTGCTTCAGTCCGTAGTGCGCAGCGTCAGGTTAAAGACCGTCGCCAAGGTAAAGGAACTCTATTACGACCTGTTTCTTACCTACAAGAACATTGGTCTTATTCAGGACAAGATAACCCTGTTTTCCAGGATAGAGGATGCAGCGCTGTCGCGGTACTCATCGGGTATGGGACTGCAGGTAGATGTGCTAATGGCACAGACGGAGAAATACATGCTCATCGAAAAGCAAGAGATGGAAAGACAGAAGATTCACGCCATCGAGGGGATGCTCAACTCAACGCTTGGACGACAGGAAATAAACACGCCAATTGCCAGACCTCGTAATATTAATTACAGCACATACCCCTGGTCAATGGATGAGGTAATCAAGACGGCCATTGAGACCTCGCCTGATATCATGTCAAAGACTAAAGAGACAGAGGCAGCAAAGGTCAAGGTCGCTATGGCCCAGAGGGAATACTACCCAGATATCAACGTAAATGCCTCAGTAGCAAAAAGGGGCGGAGAGTTTAAGGACATGTGGAGCCTTACGGCCACGGTCAATGTCCCAATCTTTTACAAGACAAAGCAGAGGATGGCCGTATCGGAGGCAAACTCAGCGCTCTCAGAGGTACAACACGACATAGATGCCTTAAAAGCCATGATTGCTTCTACTATCAGGGAGAACTACTCCATGCTCAAGACTGCCGAGAAGCTGATACAGCTTTACAAAAATGCACTGATACCACGCACCTACCAAGACTTTGAACTAGCCCTCAACGGATACGTAACTGGAAAGATTGAGGCCATGACCGTGGTTACGCGTCTTAAAGCCCTCTTAGATTATGATATCCTGTACTGGCGGCAGTTTGTAGAGCGTGAAAAGGCAATAGCCAGACTTGAGGCCATTGCACCATCTGCAGGAGGTCAAGACGGATGATAAAGGGCATAAGGGTTTTAATCTTATTGGTCATTTTTGCAGCATTATCAGAAATTGCAGTTTTATTTGATAATTCACCAGTTCAATGTGCTGAGAAGCCACAAAAGGCTGCCAGACAAAATGATGTCCACAAGACGGATGATCAGACTGACACCAATACAGACAAAGAACCACCTGTCGTTGAGATAACGGACGACAAACGGCAATTGATCGGCGTCAGGACGGTGGAGGTTGCCGTTAAACCGTTTCAGCGCACCATCAGAACAGTTGGACGCATAGAGTATGACGAAAGGCGTACAGCGACCGTAAACACAAAGATAGATGGTTGGATAGAGCGGCTATACGTGGATTACACCGGCCGGTATGTCAAGAAAGGCGAACCAATGGCTGATATCTACAGCCCTGAGCTTATCGCTACACAAAGGGAGTTCATAAACCTTGTGAAGTGGGCAAGGGGGTCTAAGTCATACGTTGAGCAGAACGTGCAGGATTCAGGTGAACAGGACTGGTCTGCTGCCAACCCTTATGCCGACATGCTTAAAAGGGATGCAGCTACCATAGTGGATGCGGCCAGGCAGAGGTTAAAACTGTGGGACATAACGGATGAGCAGATCAAAAGGATAGAAGAAAGCGGGCAGGTAATACGGACGTTGACCATCTACTGTCCTGTCAGCGGCTATGTGGTGGAGAAAAAGGCATTATCGGGGATGCGTATTATGCCTGGTGAAAAGCTCTTTGACTTGGCTGACCTCTCATCTATTTGGGTGATGGCGGACATCTACGAATACGAGTTGCCAGTGATAAGGATTGGGCAGGTGGCTGAGATAAGCCTCAGTTATTTTGCCGGTAAGAAGTTTACATCAAAGATAGACTATATATATCCCGTGCTTTCTGGTGAGAGGCGTACCGCCAGGGTGAGGTTTACAGTCCCCAATCCAGCGGGTGAGCTTAAGCCACAGATGTTTACAAATGTGGAGATAAAGATAGACCTGGGGCAGCGTCTGGTCGTCCCTGAGGAGGCAGTCATAGACACAGGCACAAGGCAGGTGGTCTACGTGGACAAGGGGGAAGGGAACTTTGAACTAAGGCTCGTGCAGCTCGGTCTAAGGGCAGAGGGGATGGTAGAGGTTATAAAAGGCCTTAAACCCAAAGAACGTGTGGCATCCTCCGCTGCATTCCTTATAGATTCCGAGGCACAGCTTAAAGGCGTAACACCCAAAAAATAGAGTGGGGGGCAACTGAGGATGTAAAAAAAGAAGGAGGGCTTTGCCTCTGCCGCAGGGGTTCGCAACCCCCTCCATAGACCCACCCACAAGCGCTACGCTCACTGATCAGTCCGCTTGACCTCGTAGTGAATGCTAAAGAATGGAGGCCACCTTATATCTCTATCCTAAATTCTGCACCACCATTCGTGTTACTAACCGTGAGTCTCCACCCCATATTGTTTTCAATTATAGTTTTGGACATGTATAGTCCTATACCGGTGCCTTTATCTGATGTCTTGGTTGTGAAATAAGGGTCAAATATCTTGTCAATGATATCTTTAGGTATACCACCGCCAGTATCACCTATGGAGACTGCTAACTTACCATCAGTCTTTAAAAGGTTAATATCGATTCTGTCTTCTGCCCTATTTTCACTTAAACCTTTTTCACGTCTTGAAATTATTGCATCCCTTGAGTTGTTAATTAGATTGAGGACAACCTGCTTAAATTCGTTTGGATACCCCAATACGGTAAGGTTCACTTCCTCTGTAGGGAGCAGGTTAAGCGCTATACCATTCTTCTTAAATAATGGTGAAAACATGTTGATTATATCTTCTATTGCCTTTTTTAAGTCAAACATCGATTTCTCTTTAGAAGGCCTGAGAAAGTCACGGAAGTCATCTATAGTCTTGGCCATGAACTGGATCTGCTGCATTATCTTTTGTTCAGATTTATTCATATATTCTTTGTCTAACTCGCCAAATGAATATGCATCAGCCAGGTCTTGAACAATCAGTGAGATAACATTTAGCGGTTGTTTCCACTGGTGTGCTATGGAGCTAATCATCTCGCCCATAGCCGCCATCTTGGATTGCTGGATTAGGAGCTGCTCTTGCTCGCTTCGCCTTTTCGTTTCATCTACTACCTTCTGCTCAAGATTCCTGTTAAACTCCAGGATATCCGCCTCCGCCCTCTTTCTGTCCACCGCCATTGCATAGATAGAAGCGAGGCGTTGTATTATGTTTAGATCATCTTCTGTGTAATCTCTTTCTGCATTGGCTATGGCAATCTGTCCAATTAAAACATCACCTATTACGGCAGGCACTGCTAAGAAACGTTCTATAGGGATATGTCCTTCCGGGATACATCCTTTATACGAAGGATGTTCTGCGGGGGAGTTTGTATAAAACCCCTGTCTAGTATTCAATACGTGACCCCACAATGCGTTATAGCCATCCGGTCCCTTTGGAAAGGACAACCTCCGAGATTTTGGGTCCACTGTGCACTGTCCACCTTCAGTTATCTCACTAACTTTTAGGATTACGGCGTCATGTGTATAACGGTCTATCTCCAGGACAAATCCATACTTACTGCCGGTAAGCATTAATGCCTGCCGGTAAACGATTTCAGCAATATCTATTATATCCTTATCAGTAGATAAAAACACCTCAGAAACCTCTGCAAGTGCAGACCTAAACTGTAATTCTCTCTGAAGCATATTTTGTATGTGTTTCAGCTCTGTGATGTCATGAAATATTGCAACCTTTGATATTGAGCCATCTTTATTTTTTATTGGCGTATCATAACGATGATATGTATTATTGTTCTTATCATAATGCCACTCCCAGTGAATCGTTTTTCCAGAAAGGACATCCTTGAGCTTACACCATGTGCACACCTCTTTTCTGTCGTATATGTATTCAAAGCATTTCCGATTATTTATCTGACCTAAATCCTTTTGTATCATTTGGTTTATATACTCAATGTTGTAATGTTTATTAACGATATAAACGCCGTCTTCCATTTTTTCCATGAGAGATATTAATTTATCTCTTTCTACTTTAATCTCCAGCTCCATTCTTTTTCGATCAACGGCTATTGCATATATATCAGCGAGACGTTTTATAGTGTTTAGGTCTTCATCCGTGTAATCTCTATCGGCATTGGCCAGGGCAATCTGTCCAATTAAGACATCGCCTATTATGGCAGGAACCGCTAAGAAACGTTCTATAGGGATATGTCCTTCCGGGGTACATCCTTTATAAGAGGGATGTTCTGCGGGTGAGTTTGTATAAAATGCCTCTTTTGTGTTTAAGTTATAACCCCACAATGCGTTGTAACCATCCGGTCCTTTGGGAAATATCACTCTCTTAGAGCTCGGATCCACCCTGCATTGTTCATCTCTTATCATGTCGCTAAATGTATGACATACGAGTTCATTTGTGGCAATATCTATCTCTCCAACATATCCATGCAGACTACCTGTAAGTTTTGTCGTCTGACTATGAACTATTCTGGCAATATCTATGATATCTGAGCTATGTGATAACAGTGCCTCTGAGACCTCCGCAAATGCCGACTTAAATTGTAACTCTCTATTAAGCGTATTTTGTATGTCTTTCTGTTCAGTAATATCATAGAATATCTCAAACTTTGATATTGAGTCATCCTTGTTTCTTATTGGTGTATCAAAAAGTTTATATGTCCGCTTATTTTTAAAAGAATACCACTCCCAGTAAACACTCTTACCTGAAAATACATCTTTGTTTTTGCACCATGGACATGACTCTGTCCTATTATGAAAATACTCAAAGCACTTACGACCTTTTGTTGTACCAAATTCCCTTTCTATTATAGGGTTTATATATTCAATGTCGTGGGTTTTGTTCACGATATAGATACCAGCATCTATCGTTTCCACTATAGACATTAATTTATCTCTCTCTACCTTGATCTCATCTTCCATATCCTTACGTTGTGTAATATCTTGAAGTAAGGCTATGAAGTAATCTACCTTACTGTTGTCACTGCGCTTGCAATTTACCCATAGTGTTGTGTACATAACACTACCGTCTTTACGAATGAATCGCTTCTCTAAACTATACCCATCCATTTCCCCGTTAATAACCTGATTAAATTGTCTTACATCAGCCTCTAAGTCATCTGGATGCGTCATCTCAGTCCACGTCATTTGAGCCAACTCTTGCCTCGAATACCCCATAATCTTGCATATCTCATCATTTACCTCAATCCAGCCCTTCTCTGGTGACGTTATCGCAACCCCAATCGTGCTGAACTCAAAAGCACTGCGAAAGCGCTTTTCATTCTCTATTAATTCACTTTCTAACTTTTTACGCTTCGTGATGTCTTCAAATATTGCAATAAAATACCCCTTTTCTGGGCTATAAACGTTTATGTAGAACCAAACTTGTAATTGCCTGATATTGATCTCAAATGTCTCTCCGATTCCAGTCAAGGCAACCCTTCCGTATATATCAAACAATTCAGGGTAGTCATCTCTTATGCCAGGAATTAACGTCGTAACAGGTTTATTGAGAACATCTTCTTTTTTTAAACCAGTAATTTTTTCAAAAGACTTATTGATATCTAAGTAGATATAATCTAAAGGTTTATTATCATTATCAAATATCATCCTACAATATGCAAAACCATTGAGTATATTCTCGTCAATAATGAATTGTAACGGTTTAGTAATGCTGCTAACTATCTTTATTGTGCCCCATATTGCCAATACTAACCCTATGACTAAGCCTCCAAAGACAAGATTTCTGCTTGTCTTATATATCCTACTTGCCTTACTATGTTCTTTACTTGCAATCTTTAACTGTAAGTGTTCTAATTCATTTAACTTGTTAGTAACAGGATCAATAGAGGGGGAGAGCTCTTTTATTGAATACTCTATGATAGCATTCCTATCTTCTCTTCTTAGTATATCACCTAATTTTTCAACTGATGTGTTTGCCCTCAGTAACAATGGTTCGATTTCTGAGATGAGTTTCTTTTCTTCTGAGTCAAGTATTGTCTCGTTATAAGACTTCCATCTCTCTCTTATTGATCGTACAGCGTTATCAACTTTCTCCCTTCCATCTGCCCAGGTTAAGCTTCCATTACGTACTTTGTGTGTAGTATCTACGATGTTAACTGCATACATATCAGATATTATCTTTATATCTTTTAGCGGCACAACACGATCGTAGTAAACTGTCTCAAGGCTGTCCTTAGTAGATTTCATTCCACTTATACCAAATACACTCATAGCAGTTAGTAGAAGTGACATGAATGTCAATAAAGACAGAAGGTTTCTTCTATTCATAGCCGCCTACCTTATGTACCGACGTTCATCCTAAGCAGTAACCTCACCTATACAATGATAGATAGCATCCGTAAGTTTATCAACATCTATTGGCTTTATTAAATTGGCGCATACACCACGGCTCGTATGCTCATCATCGTTAAATGCCGTAGTAATAATAATAGGCTGGTCCTTATCTATCTCCAATATCTTCTCTATCATTGCGTTGCCGCTCATTATCGGCATTTCTATATCTGTTATTACTATGTCTGGATCATGCTCTATATAGAGATCTAAGCCTTCTTTACCATGCTGTGCAAAATATGTTGCACCAAACCGCCTTCTTAGATATTTCCCAAGTCCGACTCTAAGGATATCATCATCCTCTACATACAGGACGCTTAAACTCTTGAGTATCGTCTCATCTCTCATCTTTGTACCTCTATCTTAAACTCACAACCGTCATCAGTGTTTCTAACGATTATTGAACCATTCATGTTCTTCTCTACCATAACCTTGGAGATATACAATCCAAGACCAGTCCCTCTTCTCTTGCTTTTGGTGGTAAAATACGGGTCAAATATCTTTCCTAAAATATCATCTGGTATACCGCCGCCATTGTCCATAATGGTTAGTATAACATTGCCGGAGGCAGGATCTATGGATGATGCTATCTTTATAAGTCCGTTATCAATCTTTCTGTTTTCAAATACATCCTTAATATTTGACACCAGATTTAGGATAACCTGTGAAAACTCCCTGGTATGGCCATATATCATTATACTGTCATCCATATCGTATGCTATAGAGATATTCCTGCTTTTGAGATAACCCATCATAAGAGATAATGTATTATGTACGGTATCAGAAAGATTAAAATACGCCTTTTCTCCATCACGTCCATAGAAGTTCTTGAAATCGTCTAATGTCTTTGATAAGTAATCAAGTTCCTTAAATGTGGTATCTATAGAGTTTTCCAAGTACTTGTCATCTAGTTCTTTACAGTTATAGGCATCCTTTAAGTCCTGAATTATCACACCTATTGCACATAGCGGCTGTCTCCACTGGTGGGCAATATTGACTAGAAGCTCGCCTATAGCTATGTGACGTGATTGTTCATACATCAACTGGTCTTTTAGCCTATTCTTTTGAACCTCCTCTGCTACTCTTTTCTGGAGATTATAATTTAACTCGTTGAGTTCTCTCTCTATGGTCTTTCTATCTGTAATATCACGCATAAAGGAAAACATAATTTCTTTGTCCTTGATATAATTTACACTGACCTCAACATCAATGATCCTGCCGTCTTTGGTCCTTTGCTTGGTTTCAAACCTATCACCGCCGGTATCGATAATTCGTTGTATGTGTATTTTTGCTTCTTCCTGACTTTCTATTGCATCTATATCCGATACACTCATCTTTAATGCCTCCTCTCTGCTGTAACCTGTCATCTTGCAGAAGGAGTCATTTACATCTAATAACCTTCCTTTAGGATCCACTACTATGAAGGAATCAATGGATGTACGAAGGATCATCTTGTTCTGGGCCTCCAGTTCCCTATGCTTTGTAACATCTCGACCAATAGCATACGTTATACCCTCATCAGAGATAGGAGAGGCTGCCCACTCTATATACTTGTACGACCCATCCTTACAAAGATAACGATTGGCAAAGTGTGTTAATGCCATTCCCTGAGATAGTCTTATCATCTCTTTAATTGACGCATCACGGTCATCTGGATGTATAAACTCTATAAACGGTCTGGATAAAAGCTCCTCTTTAGTAAATCCAAGAATCTTTTCAAAAGCTGGATTAATCTTTTTAAAATAATAACTCAAATCAGCAATACAGATTATGTCTAAAGAAAGGTTAAAAATATCCGTGAGCTCTTTCTCAATCTTAGTCCGCTCCTCCACCTCTGTTTGAAGTTTAGCGGTACGTTCTTGGACTAATACCTCAAGGTGCTCCTTGTATTCTATTAGTTCTTCTTCAGCCTGACGCCTTAAGAACGTACTAACAAACGTTCTGGAGGCTGTCAGAATATGATTTCTAACTGCGTTAAATACATATTCTGGTCTGGGCATATATTCCTTTGCAATCTTAGATAATTCTTGGGATGATACCTTGAACTTATCGGCTATCTCTCTAATCTTGGTCTCATCTGTTGGAGGATTTGAGATACCTGCGTTATTTGAACCGAATACTATATCTTCCACAATTATTGGGGCAGCATATATGACAATCCCTCCAGAGCATTCCATCTCACAAGGTTTTTTGTCTTTGATGCTCTTAAGGCTTATTGCCCAACAATCCTCATGACATATCCACTTACCAGATTTCATAGCTTCTGCTTCAGAGACATTGCCACATAGTTTTTTAGAAGCCTGATTAAGAAAATCGCACCACCTCGAAGTGAATAGGCTTGCAGCATAATTCCCATCTACCTCATATATCGCAGCAGATGTCTCTATGTATTGTAAATACGATTCCTGTATGTCAAGTAATGTGTCAGCACCTATAATTTGTTTTAAACTCATACCTCATTCCTAATGATACAGACTAATCCCTCTCTTCTATTTTGACAATGCCATATTCCGTATGTTTGCAATGAAGATGCCTGTACCACGATTTAACGGATTTAAGGATTGTTAGGATTATGTTATCCCTTTTTCCTATAAATCCTTTCATCCGTGTAATCATAGTTCAGACAATCTCTGTGTTTACTTAAATCCGAGATTGTCAAGTTATACATATTAAGATTAATCAAGAACATAAACAGCGCACTCTCTATTATAAACTTAGTCTGCAAAAAAAAAACACAAGAACAAAAATACTGGTGCATAACAAAAACAAGGGGAGCAAGTATATTTACGGGGTCAAGGGGACTGCCTAGCAACCGTAGGGAGCGGACAGATCAATGTGCGTAGCGCTTGCGAGGGGGTCTGAGGGGTAATGCTGTTGACTTAAGCATTAATATGTATGCACATGGGCGACATTTTAAGCAGCCATGCCTGACATTTACAGGGTCAAGGGAACAAGTTCCCTTGTGGGAGGGTCTAAGGGAGGGCAAAGCCCTCCTTTTTTCATCTTCACAACCTTAGTCAACAGCATTAGGTCTGAGGGGGAAGAGCTCCCCCTTCTCATTCTCTGAGCTATATTACGGTATAGTAAGCGCCTTTACAACACGCCACACAAAAGATGCTGCCATCGTCCATACACTCCCGACCATCTTGGACGTGTTCGCCGCATCGGCTGCATACGACGCGCCTCAGTGGTCGCCCTGGCATATCATCTTGCCTGATGCCTACAGAGACCTCCGTCCAGCTAAACAACTCCTCATCAGCCATCACCTTATAGGCCTCGCACTGGGCCTGCATCTGGTCTTCGATATGCGGGAAGCGGTTCTTGGCAATCTGTCGAGCCTCTTCAAGGGCCACTATCCTGAGGGCATAGTTCGTCTTGAGGTTTAAAAACGTGGCCGCCATCTTACCGTAATCAACGTACTTCAATGTCCTGTGCCCCAGAGTACACCCAGTTACGGATGAAATTGCGTCAGTGGCACACCTGTCTATCTCCACGTAGACGATCAAGTCCTTCCTCTGCCTACCCCTTGGGTCATCTATGCCAATCTTGGTAAGCCCAAGTATGGACATCCTCACCCCAAGCACCTGACCTGGGCATAAATGCCCGTGTACTCTAGCCGAGTCAGCCAACAAATGTTCAAAATTATAAGCCATACACTCTATCCTTAATTCTTTCCAGTTCCCTTAGACTAATCTATACAGAATAATAGATGTGTCAAGCGAAAAAGAGCAGGGTACCAAACGACCGTCTTGTGCCTTAAGATGACGGCTTACCTAAGTATATCAACGAGAGTCGCTCTCAATTCGTCTGGCGTACCTGACCTCTTTATTAAAACCTTTAATTGATTTAGCCTCTCAATCTCATGGATGTTTCTAACCATATCCATAAGTTCCAGGCCTTTAGAGCCGTATTTAATCTCAAGCGCCATCTCTATCCCCTCGATCAACCCCTTACGCTGTCCCTCGATCAACCCCTTCTTCTGTCCCTCGATCAACCCCTTCTTCTGTCCCTCGATCAACCCCTTCTTCTGTCCCTCGATCAACCCCTCACGCTTACCATCTAAAAACATCTCGCTCTCCCTGATGTCAAACGTTATCGGCATGTTGTCAACCTCCTTTTTAACTTTATTATACAACTTTTTTAAGTTAGACAGATATAGCAGCTTTAGGCAATAGTCTTTAGCGTCTTTTGGCGATAAGACTGAAAGCCTATCCACAATAGTTTTGATAGCGCCGTCTACATCGTCTGTCTTACACAAGATTGCGAGTACAAGGTCCTCAGGCCTATCGCTTTGCAGTAATTGGCAACAGTCGACTTCCTTAACATCAATAACCCTGTATGAATAGTTTACGTCCCTGTTACATAGTCTATTTACGGTGGTTACCTCTTTGTCGCCTATGTATAACAGCGTCTGTAGTGGTAATTTGTTAAACTGCCTATTGATGAGGGCGCTGTACTCATACATTCGCTTCGTAATAGACTTGTCATCGGTTGATTGTATCTCTATGTGCACGATATTACCGTCCTCGACCTCAACCAACAAGTCGGGCTGCCTAACCTGTACATCAGGGAGCTGTATATCCAGAAACCTTCCGGTTTCATAACCTGTAAGTATCTTTAAAAACTTTGGTGGTACATCCTTGATAATGTCCTTAAGTAACACGTCATAAATCTGGTGCATTATAATACCTCAATAGCTTATTAAGTACCTGTCCCTACTATTAATTATACTAAATTAAATGGTAATAGTTCAGTATACGATAGAAACATTGTGGATAAACATGCGATATAATGGGGTCAAGGGGACCAGCTCCATTGCCCCCTATACTCAACCCTATTTAGTGAACGATACGTAAGCTGACACTCCTACAGGGTCACGATCGTGACTAATACCTGTGTTAATTGAAAATATTGAACCGTAAGCTGACACTCCTACAGGGTCACGATCGTGACGGCCTCGCCGCCTTCATCGTTGTTGCCTTTCCGGTAGCTCTTGACCAGAGGGTGGTCCTTCAGATACTCACGGATGGCGCCGGCTAAACGACCGGTACTCACCCCATGTATGATCTTCACACGGTCAAGGTCGTTGACGGCTGCGTCGTTGAGATAACGCTCAAGGATCGACAGCGCAGGGTCTACACGCTGACCGATCAGGTTTAGTTCACGGGGCATCTCAAGCGACCTGTCGATATCGGCCCCATTGCGCCTGCCATACACGGCGTCCGAGGAGACGTCCGAGCTAAACGGCTTGCCCTCACACTCTAAAAGCTCGCTAAAGGGTACCTCGACCTCCCGCCCATTTATCAATACGGTACAGCGAGCCTTGCGCTCATTGACCAACAGTATAACTCCCTCGACATCAAAGCCCCTCAACAAAACCCGCTGTCCCTGCAGCGGCTTGGGGACATCTCTTTGCTTCTCTTTTTGAAGAGACTTCCTCTGGTCCCGCAGCCTGGCAATCCGCTTGTCGATGTTGACGACCATGCCCTTAACCCTTAGCGTGTCTGATTTTTGCAGGATTTTCAGGATCTCCTTGGCCTCCTCCCGCAACCCCTCAAGTATCTCTTCCGCCTTCTTGTACGTATTGTTGAGCGCCTCCTCGTTTTCATTGCGGGTCTTTTCAAGTTCCCCTACGAGGTCGTCCCTGAGCTTCATCGCATCTTGTTTGATCTCCTCTGCCTCAACCAGGGTTTTCTTGTTCTCCTTGAGCATCCGTTTGAGGTCTGTGATAAGGTACTCCATCTTCCTGTCGGAGTCAGTCATGAAATCCCTGGCCTGCTGTATGAGCGACTCAGGCAGCCCGCAGTGGGCAGCTATCTCAAAGGCATGCGAGCGCCCAAACTCGCCTGTCGTCAGCTTGTAGGTCGGCTTGAACGCCCTGACCTCACCCTCTCTGACCGCCTCTATTTCCATTGAACCAAAGGTGATGTTGTCCTCCGAGTAGGCAAAGAGCTTGAGCAGGCTTAAATGGGTTGTTATGACACACAACGCCCCCCTGTCCGTGAGAGTTTTGAGGATCGAACAGCCCAGCGCCCCACCCTCATCAGGGTCAGTGCCAGCACCTAATTCGTCAAAGAGTACTAGAGAGTCCCCGTCGCTCTTTCTCATGATATCAGCGATGTGATACATGTGAGCTGAGAACGTGGAGAGATTCTCCTCAATGGACTGATCATCGCCGATGTCCACAAATATCTTTTTGACAAACGGTATCGTCGTCCCAGAAGCCGCAGGGACGTGCATCCCCGACAGCGCCATAAGATGCAGCACCCCGATAGTCTTCAGGGCAACGGTCTTACCCCCTGCATTTGAACCGGTTATGATCATCGAGTTGTGTTTATTGCCTAATTCAAAATCAAGTGACACAATATCGGTCTCATGGTTGGTCTTCTTCAGGCGCTTCCAGAGTAACGGATGACGGCCCTTGTTAATCCTGATAAACTGTTGTTCGTTGATCTCCGGCGGCGTCATCCTCATTGAGTCGGAGAAGACCGCAATGGCAATAACGGCGTCAAGATGCACCACGCTGGAGCAGTCTTTCTCTATCTCATTCAGATGTTGTCTGACTTGGGAGCAGAGATGCTTAAGCACCTTGAACTCCTCTATCTTTTCCTCTGCCCTGAGCGACTCTATTTCATTGCCGAGCTGTTGGCTCTCGTACGGTTCGATAAAGAGGGTCTCACCCGTCTTTGATATGTCGTGCACCACGCCGTGTAGCTGTCCCCTGGAATCCTTCTTAAGCGGGAGGACCCACCGGCCATTACGCTCGGTTATGAAGCTGTCCTGGATGTGCGGTGCCAGTTCCTTGCGCTTTAAGATACGCTCCAGGATGGTCTTAACCCTGTTTGCGTACGAGACGAGCCTTCGTCTGACTGCGGCAAGCTCTGGTGAGGCATCGTCTGTGATGCGGCCATCCACGTCGATGGACTTCTCAATGGTGCGTCTTAACTGCGGGTGTGTTGTCAGGTCTTTGGCTATCAGCATGATCATAGGATATTCCCGCTCGGTGTGCAGCCGTCTGAGGTTGATTGCCGAGTCAAACAACGGCAGTAACTGACGCAACTGTAGCGGTTCAATTATGGCGTCATCGGGTTTGAGCTTGATGAAGTGGCCAATAAGGTCTTCAAATGGCTCTATACCAGGCTGCTTTCTCTGAGAGAGCAGCCTGCGCCACTCAGAGATGAATCTGATATAAAGGTTTACCTCACCGATATCGTTTATCGGTCTTATACGGTTTACAAGCGCCTTCCCCCCAGCCGTTACAGCAAAAGCCGCAGCCATCTCAAGCACCTTGCCAAACTCCAATACCCTTATCGTACTCTCTTCAATACAATAATCATCCACTACATCTTCCATATCCCCTTGACCCCGTTAAAATATATCTTTGTTCCCATTAATCTCTTTTGCACCCTGTACTTACAAAAATGACAAATTTGTTTTCACTTATGATATATTATTATATACCTTATGATGGTAAAAATTATATACGGGGTTGCTATAATATTATGAGAATGTTAGTGCTTGCATTGGCGTTATTAATGGTTACGTTGCTGCCATCTTGTGTTGGCAAGAAGGCTCAGGAGTTGTTTGAGACGGCTCAGTTTGAAGAGAAGCAGAACAATCAGGAGCATGCACGGCAGTTGTACGAAGAGATAGCAGTGAAGTTCCCTGATTCCGAGTATGCCAAGAAGGCAAAAGAGAGACTGGCAGAGATTAAAAAGTAGGTGGTCCTGCAGAGGTAGTGATATTCAATCCCACTCCCTTGATGGAAGGGGTGAGAGGTAATGCTGTTGACTTAAGGTTGTGAAGATGAAAAAAGGAGGGCTTTGCCCTCCCTTAGACCCTCCCACAAGGGAACTTGTTCCCTTGACCCTGTAAATGTCAGGAGTGGCTGCTTAAAATATCGCCCATGTGCATACATATTAATGCTTAAGTCAACAGCATTAGGGGTGAGGGGAGGGTGTTAAGTTTACTGTCACCACTACTTGTGCAGGACTACCAAAAAGTAAGATTGGGCTGGAGGGATGCAATAGAATCGGTTATGAAGACGTATCGTAAGGAGCTATGGTATGAGGTACCGACGCGGCGAGCCTTTAAGAACATCACACCGGATGTGGAGAGGTGTTTGGCTGAAAGCGGTATTAAGGAGGGGCTGGTGCTTGTAAACGCTATGCACATAACGGCCTCGGTGTTTATCAACGACGATGAGGGAGGGTTACACAGTGACTACGACAAGTGGTTAGAGAAGCTCGCCCCGCACGAGCCTGTGTCGCAGTATCGTCATAACGTTGGTGAGGACAACGCCGATGCACACATGAAGCGTCAGATAATGGGCAGAGAGGTGGTAGTGGCAGTGACGGAAGGCAAGCTGGACTTTGGTACGTGGGAGCAGATATTTTATGGTGAGTTTGATGGACGGCGCAGAAAGCGTGTACTTGTAAAGATAATAGGGCAGTAGTTCAAGTTTAGGGTGCTTGTAGGTTTAACTGGCAATTTTGGCTCTGGAAAGAGCGCGGTCCTGTCAGAGTTCGATGCAATCGGTGCTGTTACCGTTAGTGCAGACGGTATAGTTCACAGGCTATTAAAAAGCGACAAGATTAAAGGGATGCTTGTGGCTGTGACTGGAGATATAATCATCCATGATGGTGAACAAAAAGGTGAGATAGACAAGCGCAAGATGGCCGATATCGTCTTTTCAGATAGTGAGATAAGGGCAAAGGTTGAGGCGATCATACACCCCCAAGTGATTAAAGAGATCAAGGCACTTGCTGAACTCAACAGGACAACGAGCGTGGTAGCAGAGATCCCCCTTCTCTTTGAGGGCGGTTTCGATAAGCTCATGGACAAAACGGTTACGGTAACTGGCACAAGAGGGGTGGTAATCGAGAGGCTTCTTAAAAAGGGCTATTCTCAAGAGGAGATAGATCGTAGATTGGCAGCCCAAATGCCTGACAGTGAAAAGGTGCGGATGTCAGACTATGTTATAGATAACTCTTCAACGTTGGAAGACACTCGGCGTCAGGTTAAGGTCATCTATGAGAAGCTGGCAGCTTAGAGTGTTGCACCCACCCCTTAGGGAAGGGTAAGAATTATGAATACTAAACTAACTCTTTATGTAGATAATCAGGAGGCTAATGAATGGAGATCGATATAAGCATTGACAAGGAATCGATGGCGTTGGATGTTAATAACCCTTATGATTTTGATGTTACAAAGGCAAAAAATGGTATAGTTGACTTTGCAAAAAGGCACGGGGCTGATATAGAAGGGTTAAACATCGATTATCTTTTATCAAGGATGATAAGAGGTGTAGCAGGCTGCGAACACGGCTGCCCTGCCGATGCCAAGAGCCTTGTAAATAGTGGCGTTGGGTCATTTAAGCTGAATTATATAGACGGCGGCATACTGTCAGCTCGATGTGCCTTAAGTGACAACAGAAAGATAGAGATAAAGGTCTTTCCAGGCTTTTAGCCAATGGGCGGTAAGTGGATATACGGTATAAATCCTGTAACAGAGGCCGTTAAATCGGAGATAAAGCCAAAGACTGTATTTATCATAGACGGCAGTAAGACCGACAGGGTAAGAAGGCTAGTCGAGTTGGCCCGTCTGAGCGGGTGTCACGTTAGAACGGTAGAGAAGGGCTTTTTTGGCCGCTTTGGGGCGGCACTTCATCAGGGTGTATGTGCCGTCATCGAGCAAAAGGTCTTTGAGGACGTCCATGACATCTTAGAACGCGTATCGGTTCAGAAGGAGCCTGCCCTGTTTGTCATCCTTGACGGCATCACTGACCCTGGCAACTTCGGGGCCATACTGCGGAGTGCCGAGGCAGCAGGCGTCAATGCGGTGGTATATCAGACCCATCGAGCGGCAGGAGTAACCCCAACTGTGGTGAAGACCTCGTCGGGGGCAAGCGAATACGTCCCCCTGTGCCTTGTGCCAAACATAAAGCACGTCATGAGCACCCTCAGCAACAACGCTGTTTTAATATGCGGCGCAGATTCACACACCGGTACCCCCCTCTGGGATGTCGACCTAAGCGGACCGGTGGCCTTTGTCTTTGGTTCAGAGGGCGAGGGACTCAAACGGACAGTCAAAGAGCACTGCGATCAACTAGTCAAACTCCCGCTTTATGGCAAGATAGACTCGTTAAACGTCTCCGTAGCCGCCGGTATCTTCTTGTTTGAGTGCAAACGGCAGCGCCTTGCTAAAATACAAAACAACCCTAAACTTAATAGTTCAGTATACGATTGAAACTTTGTGTATAAAATGCGAAATAATGGGGTCAAGCGTTTAGGTAGTTGCCCCATGCTTAAAAACCCACAGTTTGTAGCCAATGAAATTCCATATCAACCCTGATGCAGTTCCACAAAGGGCCCCTACGTTTACCATTACCTGGGAGTTGATGTTAGCGTAACGTCCTGCCAAAGTTACGACAAGTGTTGCCACCATAACATTTATAGTCATACCAACGGAGCTGATAATAAAGAACTGCACGAGTTTCTTCTTGTCTTTATCTGTCGACTTGTCATGAAAGGTGAAACGCTTATTAAAATAGTAACTGAAAAACACGGCAGTCATAAACGAAACCCCCTTCTGTAAGGCAAACGGCAGTCCGTGTTTAAGCCCAGTAAGAAGAGTCTCAACGTTCATGACAAGGAGATCAACGAGGGTGTTTAACATCCCTATGAGTGCAAACGTTAAAAACTGCCTAACAGGTAGGTCTCTCAAGCCTCTGACTGCAAGGTACATATAGCGTCTAGCTCTGAGGCCATTCGTATTGCCTCAACCATGCTCCTGTGGTCTGCGATGCCCTTCCATGCTATGTCGTAGGCGGTACCGTGGTCTGGGGAGGTGCGCACAAAAGGCAGACCGATTGTCATATTGACGCCTGTGTCAAAGGCAATCATCTTGAGGGGTATCAGTCCCTGGTCGTGATACATGCACACGACGATATCGATTTCACCCTTGTAGGCCTTGACAAAGATGGTGTCCGGGGGGTAAGGGCCGCTAACAGCAATGTTCTGCGCCTGCCCCTCCTTGATTGCCGGAAGGATGACCCTGGCCTCCTCGTCTCCGAAGATGCCGGCCTCACCAGCGTGAGGATTTAGACCAGCGACCGCAATTCGTGGCGTGGCAATATTGAGCATCTTGGCTGCCCTCGCAGCCATCCTGATCGTCTTTAAGACCTTCTGAGTGGTTATCAGCGAAGGGACGTCCTTGAGCGGGACGTGGATTGTAACAAGTATGACACGTAACGGACCGCCACAGAGCATCATCGCATAGTCGCTGGTACCAGTCAGATGTGCTAATAACTCTGTGTGACCGTTAAAGTCAACGCCAGCGAGTTTTATCGCCTCTTTGGATATTGGAGCTGTAACCAGTGCATGGGCGTCGTTTTTCAATAGCATCTCAACGGCCTTTTTGATGTACGCAATGCTTGCCCTGCCACCTTGTGCAGTTGGTTCAGATTCAACGCCTATCAAAACCTCATTAAGTGAGATGACGTTTATGACGCCAGCCCTAAAGTCTGCATCGGTTACTGATTTGATCTCGTTGAGCGGCTGTTTAAGCTCAAGAATATTTAGTGCCCTTCTTAAGACGGTTGTGTCGCCTATAAACACAATATGTTGGTCTTGAAGCTGTACATAAGCTTTAACGGCTACCTCTGGTCCAACACCACCAGGATCCCCCATTGATATAAGAACAATTCTATCTTTCATACTCCAACACTAAGCATTAAAAAGTAATCACCCCCTTTAACCCCATTGAATCCCACCTTTATGGAAGTGCTTGGGGTAATGCTGTTGACTTAAATGAATAAGGAGGGCTTTGCCCTCCCTAGACCCTCACACAAGGGGACCTGACCCCTTGACCCCATTAAAATATATCTTTGTTCCCATTAATAATATTATGCACCCTTAATCTTTACACCTGTTTAGTTCTATAACAAAGACACAGCCATCGTCTATGTTTTTGGCATATAGTTTACCATCCATATTATTTTCAATTATAATTTTTGACATATAAAGCCCTATGCCGGTACCTTTTTGTGCGTCCTTTGTGGTGAAGTAGGGTTCAAACACCCTGTTTAAAATATCCGCTTTTATACCTCCACCGTTATCCTTTATTGATACATTAATCCTATCATCTTGTTCAGATATCTCGATGTTGATCTGCCCCAGCCCATTAGAGAATTCGCTTTTTTCAACCCTTTCAATGATGGCGTCTCTTGAGTTGTTTACAACGTTTAGTATTACCTGTTTGAATTCATTGGGATAACCGTAGACGCAGAATATATCGTTTGTGTTATGAGCACAGAGTATTTGAACTGCAATGTTGTTGTTTTTTAGTTGGGCTGAGAATAAAGACAAAGTCTCTTCTACTGCCTCTTTGGCGTTGAATCTCACTTTTTCCTTATTTGTTCTGTAAAAATTCCTGAAATCGTCTATAGTTTTAGACATAAAACCTATAAGTTGTCCCGATTCCTCTACAACCCTGTTTAGATAAAATTGATCGAGTTCACCGTATTCTCCGGCGTCTTTTATGTCGTCAAACAGGAGACCTAGACCGGTTAGCGGGGTTCGCCACTGATGAGCGATTGCGCCAATCATCTCTCCCATAGCCGCCATCTTTGATTGTTGTATAAGGAGCTCCTCGTGTCGTCTCCTCTTTTCAATCTCTTGGACAACGATAGCCTCGAGGTTTTGATTGAATTCTTTGAGCTTCATCTCGGCCTCTTTTCTCATCTTAATCTCTTCCAATGCCTGATCGCGCAGGGTCTTGTATTCCTGTATGCGTATGGTTAAGTCGGAGACATCTGCTATGACAAACAACGCAAAAAACCCGTTCCCCTCTGTAGCAGGCATGGCGGTAACAGTTGTGTGTTGTATGCGGAGTTGTTTGTTCAACCCCCATGAAGGTATTATGTGCTTGTGAAGTTGAGCGGAGAATATGGTGGGCGGGCCGCCCTCAAAGATTGGTTTAATGCGGGACAAGTACCTAGGTTCTCTAAGGTGGCTATAATGCTCTCCTATGTTTGTTCCCACTATCTGTTCTCTTGGGATGTTAGTCCAGTTTTCAATACATCTGTTCCAGAACATCACGGTTAAATCGTCTTGCAAGACGAATATACCCATAGGAACGTTATCGAGAACCTTAAATGTTTCGCTGCACATCTGTGATCTCTAATGGCCGTTATTGTGTTATGTCTAAAGAGGAATTGAGTTCGCTGATTAAACTCTCAAACGAGCCTACTTCAAAGACTAAGATTATATCTCCCTCTATCAATTGTGTCTCTATCCTAAAACGTGTACGTGCCAACAAGATTATTGGTTGCTCTGTGGTATCATAGGGTGTTATGAAGTTGTGTACATTGCTGTCCTGATAGATTGGTATTGAGTACTCAACGTGTTTCATGAGGATGTTTGCTAGTGAGCCCATCACACCGTTTAGGACAATATTGCCGACCTCGGTCAGGGTTCCTATCTTGATGGCATCCATATCCGCTTCCATATTCAAGTCCCCGATGAGGAGACCGATAAGATTTGCGGCGCTGTCTGGAGGAAATATCAGAGAGGCAATGCCTGAAAACGGCCCGCGAAACCCCATTCTAACGATAGAGGCGCTCTTGCCAAATAATCCTTCCAACTCTTGCTTTATATTCGATCTTGTTATAAGCCTGATTGATGGAACCTGCAGAGATACATGAGCCATCAGCATTTCGTTAAGTACACCGGCTGCTCTTCCCACACCTATGTTTATAAGCTCCGTAAGGGCGTCGACTTGAAATGTGTTTAGTACCACTTAGTCCTGCTTTTCTTTTTGAGAGATTAATTCTTTGATAGCCGCAAGAAGGGTATCTTTTTTAGGAGGTTTGTTTAGGATCATGGCAGCGCCAAGCTCAAGACACTTATCCCTGGTGCTTGTCTGTATGTCGGCGGTGAGCACTATTACCGGTATCTCTTTGACCCTCTCACCCATTGCCTCAAGGACGTTAAAGCCATCCATGTCAGGCATCAACAGGTCTAGGCACATACAGTCTGGTTTCTTCTCTGTGATGATCTGCAGTGCGCCTGTACCACTAGATGCCTCCAGTATCTCGTAACCTCCAGATTTGACAATATTCGTGATGTTCATCCTTAGCAGCAATGAATCATCCACTATTAGAACGATAGCCACCTTTTATCCACCTCACTTAAGAATATTTCTCTCTTCACGTGCTGTTGATTCTACACTATGAAGCTGTTGATAGTCAAATCCGAGGCAGCAGGCTATCAGAGTCAGGATGCTTCTTGATTACTCGCCGGTTGAGCCGGCGCTTACTGTATGGCTCTTTGTCCCTTCTGATTCAATCTGGTCTAATGGCCTATTTGGCAGTGAATTTAGATGCTTATTAACTATATAAAGCGTCTCCTGATCTGGTACATTAAACTCGAGTTTCTGGATATGCTGTTTGATCTCTGCCTCTCTCTCATCCAATATCTCCATAAGATCCTTATATGTTTGTTTGTCAATTTCTTTATTCTTAAGTTGAGAATACAGAGTATCTCTTTCTTTAAAGATATTCTCCAAATTTTTTTGGCTATTTTCCAGATAAGTTTGGATGAACTTAACGGAGTGGTCATATAGTATTTCATCACGAGCCTTGAGTTGTTTTATTTGCCGTTGACGGCTTTCCACAGCAAAGGTTATCTCGTCCTCATTAGCTCGTTTTCGAGCTTTTCCTTCTACTATTTCGTCATGTCTCTTGACATGGATCGATACCTCACTTAACTCAATACCTACGTCTTTTTTCTTCTCAATGTATTTTTTTGCAATTTCCATACATTCACTATCAATAGATTCAGTACTGGCTGAGGATGTCCTTTCCATGTATCTTTTTATCCCCTCTATTACGTTGTCTTTTAATAGTTTTTCTTCCTGTTCAACGTTGACTGACTTAGGAGATTTAACAACAACCTTTATGTTTCCCCATAAACCATACGTTTCTCTATTAGCCGAAAAGATATCAATTGGTTTATCATCAGTGGCTAACTCTATAGTTAAGGACTCTTTAGCTTCTATAATGCTTATAAAGCGATGGAGGAGTCTAGCAGAATACGTTTCAAAGACAGGAGACTGATCAATCCATTCTATAAAGGTGCTGAATGGTAAGTTCTCGAAATTCTCCGAGGTTCTTGCCTTCATCGACAGATAAGCATAAAGGTCTGTTATAAAATCATTTTCATTGAATGGCTTTTCGTTGAGAGCCTCTATTACGACCTGCCCCCTTATCTCATAATCCGCTGCAACTGGCAAAGTGACAATGACTTCTATAGGGATCGTAAGCTCCCTGACATAGTCCTCTATAGCTGGCAGTTCAACTGTGAATATGGTAGCATCAAGGTCTCCAATATTTCCCACTTTTAGTATGATATCTTGAACCTTGACAGGGGTTATGCTACCTTCAACTTCTTGTACAGTTTTATATAGCTCGGATTCTATACGGGCGCGAATCTGTTGTAAAGTAGGCTCATCGTCTCTGCTGCCTCTACAATGCACAGTTGCCTGCTTAAGAACATAAGTATGACCTGTCTTGGTCTTTAAGGGAGAGATACCTTCTCTTGCGATATTTATAGTGATATATCGAGTGACGTCTTTAACCTCAACGTATGCCTTATCAACAATAATCCCAAAGAGAACACCCTTACCTGCCCTTTCTATGATCTTCTCACAAGAATCCTGCTGCGGGTAAACCGTGAGATTGCGAAACTCTTTTCTTAACTCGTCGGTGAGGTGGGATTTAAGCTGTTCCTCGACATAAGGTATATCCTTAATCACACGACAGTTAACCTTAGCTCGCAGCTCATAGACAAATCCTTCCTTATTACGTGTTGTAGTTTGAAAAGTAATCTCTTTGTCCCTATATATTATCTTAGGGCTTACGGGGACTTGAACTGAGTCGATTAAAGCCTGACAGTCTATAAGATTTGGGGTTTGTAATACAACATCTCTTATCTGTTCTACTTGAATGAGGACATCATGCCTTTTTGCAGAGAACCTCAGATGTTCAATTATAAGTTGACGCAGTCTCTTAATGTTATCATCAAGAGCGTTTCCACTTCTGCCTCTTACCTCTACGATGACCCTATACCTCTCATCTCTCGATGTGTCAAGTTCAATCCCTTGTATATCCAGAGAGTCTTGGCCCATTTGTTGTTTTTGAACGGAGTCTTTAATAATCCTAATACTATCGTAGTTTGATTGCTCTGGCGTCGACACATCTGAGTGTTTAATGTCTCTTAAGGCCCTGGTAGCGTTACCGTTTTTCACGATTAGTGTATTTACTGGTTTTAGTTTTATCTCATCACTGTGGAGCCAGAATATAAATTGGGTTGACTCGTCAGTGATATCCAAGTCAATGACCTCTGTGACTCTTATTGGTATTCTGCCCTGAGTATCTGACATAAGCATTTGTACACAGCGCTGTGGAACTATATCTGATAAGGCTTGGAAATCCGGTATGAAATCGGACTTTTTTCTCTCTATGAAGGCTCGAAGCGGGTCTTCTCCAAGGTGTATCCGTTTAGCAAGATCAGCCGTGTCTCTACAATGACAAGCTAATTTAAACCTAACATGGTACGTCAAGCCAACTTTATCTTTGGTCTTTATCTCAAATGGTATGATGACAGGCTTTTTAGTAACACTATAACCGGGATTTCTCTTAAAGAGAGGTAAACTGTCTCCTTCTGTGAATACTCTAGCGGAAAGTGCATGAGATGGTCCACTTACCTCTACGATGTCAAGATCCGGATATTGTTTCCAATCTGTATCGAAGATCATACGCATATGTCTTGTAAGATTTTCCATAATGAATCCTCCTGTATATTAATGTTTATGTTGTATCCTCTTTATAATTCATGGTAATTATGCTTTTAAGCTTTTTGGATTCCTGCTTACGCAGGAATGACGTATTTGGAAAACACCTATTACTGTCATTCCCACAGAAGTGGGAATCCGTGTTCTGAAAGCATAAGAATACATTTACCATGTTTTTTTAAGATGATACTTTATGTTCTTGTTTTATAAACGCAGGCGACAACTCTTAGCTGACGTACCTCCTGCCTTTATCCTCTTCTCTACTACATTAAAGACCTCTTTTCTAACGTCTGCAATAGGTGCCTGCTTCCACGGTTCTATCAATGCCCAGAAGAGTTGTTGAAAGTCAGACGTCTTTGCTGCTTGACCGGTTTGGATTGTTGAAACCCTTATTCTCCTTGTTTGTATCTTCTCAGCGGCTTGTTTATCCTTGCTGCAGGCGCTAAGTTCCTCGTAAACCGATATCAGCAGATCCTCCACTATAATACGCACCATTGGCTCATAAGTCTTCTTATCGTCTTTCCTTAAAAAGGCGTCAAGCCAGGCGCCTAGTAACTCTACGTTAGCATGACTAATGAGTATGTCAACTATATCAGAAGGAGAACGAATGATAGTGACAAGAACAACGATGATTGCCATCTTTACATCCTCCTGAAGACTTTGGGTGAAATTCATCCAAAGCGCCTCTAAACTCTTACTCTCAAAGTTCTTCTCTTTACCTATCTCAAGTTTTCCGTATTTAGATAGCTCTGTTATAACACGAGAGATAAGTACATCAAGTGTTTTAATAAACAGCGTTATCTGTACCTTTCTCAATTCCGGGTCTTC
Organism: Nitrospirae bacterium MYbinv3; assembly: GCA_002753395.1. Taxonomy (GTDB): domain Bacteria; phylum Nitrospirota; class Thermodesulfovibrionia; order Thermodesulfovibrionales; family Magnetobacteriaceae; genus Magnetobacterium. The sequence continues at coordinate 30,976 of PEAB01000006.1, forward strand.
TTCCTCCTTAATCCACTGACTGAGCGCCATTAACACGTTACGGTAAAAGCCGTCTAGACCAAGAGCAACGAGTGAATAGACAACGGCATCTAAAACGAACCCTACATCGTTTTGCTTGTTTTCACTCACTTTTCTTTTGAGGGTATGTCTTATTACATCCAAGGCAAGTTCTATCTTCACGCTGCCAATCTCCTTACACACAGAGGCCGCTGCCCACTGAAAGTTTGAGTTATTGCTGTCAATCAATCCTTTTAGAAAATTAGAAACGTTATCAGGAGAAAGGCCTGTCTCCAAGGCTCTGCTCAACAAATAGCCAATTGTAGCCCTAATATGCGGAAAATCGCTATTTGCCCAATATTGCTTTATATAATCGTAGATCTTTGATGTGCCAAGCTGTATAAATCCCCCTATTGCATAACCAATCTGTTGACGTTCATACAACCTCAGACTTGTCCTGCCAGCAACAAGCTCAAACAACGCTTTAATCACCTGCAACAGTATTATATCCCTATATTGTCGTCTAATGAAGCCCTCCATGTCTGGCATGTTATTAAACCGAATAACTTCCACATGCTCTCCAGCCACTTCTACAGAAGAATAATGGGCATCTAATCTTTCAAGTATCCCACCAAGCCTTTCGTCAAATATAGACTGTCGCGGCAGGACCTCAGATTTAACAGAGTCTCTGTTAGCCTCGGTGTTCTTAACAGAGTTACGCTCTGCTTTTTGTTGTGCCACGGTAGGAACGTTGCCTATCCTTTCTACAACCTCGTTAAATATCTCCTCAAGCCTTGACCATTCCATCTGAGGAAACATAACTACGAGGATAGCAAAAATCTTGTCTCTATCGAATGCCTCCCTCATACGGTTACTAATACCAGTAGTATCCCTTGATTCAGAGGTGTTTTTTGTTTTTAACTCTGCTTCTTCCTCCAGATTTCTTATCTTGGCATCAAGTTCATTGAGTTCTTTAGTGTAAAGGTCTATATTCAATTTGCATCGCTCAAAATCCTCAAGATTTCTAGCTATATCAGTAGCTTTATATACATTCATCCAGTGTTTTATTCGATCTTCTATCAATGCCCTCATCCTCTTGTGTTCCCCTACTCCTGCATTGGGCGAGCTAAATATACGTCTTCCAATGTCCTGGCGTTCCTCATGTTGCGGTTTGCTGCTGTCAAAGGGTTTTGGTTTCTGAGCATCTTCAGCCCCCTCAGGGGGTTGAGATACCTGTGGCTGATCGTTGACAGTGGTGTCTTGAGGGCTGTGATTAATCTCGTTTTGTCCTTGAGGGATGTTGTCTTGTTCTGTTGACATAACGCCTCCTTAGATTAATCTTTGTTCTAATTGTTCAAGTTCTTTTAAATAAATCTCAATCCTTAGCTTTATCTCTTCATATCTATCAGGAGCAAACAAGGGATCTACAGTATTGATGACCTTAGTAAAGTGTTCGATTCGACCTGATATGTGTTGAATCTGCATTGAGGTAATGTTACGTCTGAGGGCAGTAGACGGGTGTTTTTCTATATCATGCAATTTCTCAACGAGACGCTCCCTGCTTTCCACAGCGCTGATTTTTTTAGGCAATCCCTTGATCGCATTCCTTATCCCTCTGGCGACATCGCTCAGAGCCTCGTCTATGTTGGACCAGCTTTTAACAGCTCTACTATTTGAGGGCAGAGATTGAAGTTTACCAAATGGAGCGCTATGCCAGTCTGTATCACATATGATAATTGGAATTACAAAACACTCGTTGAGATCATAACGCCTCATTGCTCGTTTCATCTCTATATCATAACAGTAGTCGGATGCTATAAAGTCAGGAGTAACAAGCAGTAAAACGATACTGGCAGTCTCTAAATGGGAGTCTATAACTTTTTCCCACTCTTGCCCAGGTAGTATCTTTCTACCGTGCCAGATCCTTACGATACCCTCTCGCTGCATGAACATCAGGTGTTGTTCAAGTTTTACTCTAACTTCCTCATCATTGAAAGAGTAGGATATAAATACTTCAACGGGCCAATCATGCTTTAGGTTGTGCCCCTTGTTGCCATTTTCCTGGTCGTTATATGACATACACACCTCCATGAGTTAATATTGAGTTATCTATCGTTAATAGGATAGACACTGGCAATCCTCCAGTCACCTTCCTCCTTCTCTAATTTAAAACAAACTGTTAAGGACTCCGTAACATCATGATTTCTATAGATATTGTGTTCAATAAAAAACAACGCTGTTCCGTCAGATAATTTGAACAAACCGATTGCATTTATAGAATAGTCTGAGATCTCGCCTGCTATTTCTGAAAGAGAATTAGATAAATGTTTCGTTCTATCTCTGCGTACGTGAGTGTTTATAGCCATACGCACATTTTTACTCTTTAAGGCGTTAAAATAACTTGTTATCACTGATGTGATGTTTTCTTTTTCTTTTTTTGAATTTTCTTCTGCTTCTTGTATCTTCTGTAACTCACCTTTTAGTAATTCATTTTCATCAGTAAGTCTTATGTTATATTGTACTTTGTCATCAAGCTGTCTTAGTATATCAGCATATTGAGGCTCCTTCTGCTCTTTTTCCTTTCTTAGACTGATAAGCTCTATGGCTTGTCTTTCTATAAACTCGTTTGCAATCTTAAGTTCTTCCTTCTTCTTTAAATTAAGTCTAATTGTTGTAAACAGCACAATTAATAAGATAACAATCAAAGCTATACGTTCAGTATTTAAAAATAACCTTATAGATTTTTTGGGTTTTTTCACGTCTCCATAGACAGGTACATAATCTAAAGTCTCTGATTGACCGCAATGACGCTGCCCTATAGTCACCCAACTATCATATATAAATCCTAACTCACATACTGCGCAAAATACGACCTTATCACCTGGTTCTAAAGGCTCATGTGTAACAGGATCCAAATATCCTTTCTGTAAATAACTTCTATGTGCTTTCTTATCCAGTGTATGTATGTTCACCTTAATATCTGCCATAAAAAGTTTATCTCCTTAAAACAAAAATCGATTATTCTTCGAACAGAGATACGGTGTGATACCCAAACCGAGGTAAAATGCTGGATTAAATACGTTAAAAACCCTTAATATTATTAGATTTTGATTGTAACACAAAAGGCAAAACATTTCAAGAAAAATCGAGGGCGCATAAGAAATTTATGGGAACAAAAACATATTTTAACGGGGTCAAGGGGACTGGTCCCCTTGCGGAGGGGTCTGAGGGGAGGCAGAGCCTCCCCTTCTTTGACAAAGCGCCCAGCAGAAATAATGAGTTGCAAATTGATCGCAAATGTTATATGATATACCTAAATTTTAGAAATATAGGAGTGTAAGTGCATTATTTTACATATAAAAATAGCCTTTTGTATGCAGAAGAAGTGCCGGTATCAACACTCGTTGAAACTTACGGTACGCCACTTTACGTTTATAGTTACAACACACTGTTGAGGCATTTTAAGGCCTACGACGAATCGTTTAAGGACTACCCTCATCTTGTTTGCTTTGCACTAAAGGCTAACTCCAACGGCGCTATACTTAGGATATTTGGGGAGATGGGCGGAGGGGCAGACATTGTATCAGGCGGTGAGCTATACAGGGCCAGAAAGGCGGGCATCCCACCTGAGCGTATCGTCTACGCCGGCGTCGGTAAGAAAGACGATGAGATACGGTATGCTCTGTCTGAGGGAATCCTGATGTTCAACGTCGAATCGGAACAGGAGCTTGCCAATATTGACAGGATAGCCGGTGAGCTTGGAAAGAAGGCTCCAGTAGCGTTGCGGGTTAATCCAGATATAGACCCAGGCACTCATCCATACATATCAACAGGTCTAAAGCAAAACAAGTTTGGTATCCCCTTTGAGCACGCCCTTGAATCGTATAAGCAGGCCAATAAGCTGAAAAACATCTCAGTGGTAGGTATCCATAAGCACATAGGTTCGCAGATAATCAGCTTGGCGCCGTTTCTGGATTCACTCAATCGCCTCGTTTCCCTTATAGACTCCCTTAAGGAAGAGGGCATAGGGGTTAAGTATCTGGATATTGGCGGTGGCCTAGGGATACAGTACCTCGATGAGATTCCGCCGCATCCATCAGAGCTTGCAGAAAAAATTATGCCCATTCTAAATGGTAGAGATATAACGGTAGTAATGGAGCCTGGCAGGACGCTGGTTGGAAACGCTGGTATCCTCCTTACAAAGGTTCTGTATATCAAGAAAGGGCATGACCGGGACTTCATAATCGTAGATGCCGGCATGAACGATCTGGCAAGACCAGCCATGTACGGGGCATACCATCACATCATGCCTGTGTACAAGCGCAAACGTAAGCAAGTCTTTGCTGATGTGGTTGGGCCTATCTGTGAGTCGGGTGATTTCCTAGGTAAAGACAGGGAGATTCAGGCCCTGGCGCTGGGTGAATATGCTGCCATTATGAGCGCTGGAGCCTACGGGTACTCGATGAGCTCTAACTACAACAGCAGACCCAGGGCTGCCGAGGTCCTCGTAAAAGGCTCCGAACACTACATTGTGAGGGAACGAGAATCTTTTGATGACCTGTTAAGACACGAAATCATACCGGATTTTCTCAACGGATCTAAATGAAGATGGACTTTGTAAAGATGCACGGGCTTGGCAATGATTTTATCCTTGTGGACTGTGTGAGGCAGCCTCATTTGCAGGCCATTACTGGTAAACGGTGGCAGACTATGGCCCCAGGGTTATGTGACAGGCGTTTTGGAATTGGGGCTGACCAGATGCTCTTACTCCTGCCCTCAATGGCAATAACAGACGTTTGTGACCTTCAGATGAGGATATTCAATGCAGACGGCTCTGAGGTAGAGATGTGCGGTAACGGTATCAGGGCGCTGGCAAAATATATTTGGGATGAGGGCCTATCGGATAATGACACCTTGTCTATACAGACGCTTGCCGGTGTGATAAGACCTCAGCGAACAGGGGAGCTTATATGTGTAGATATGGGTGTCCCCAACTTTGAACCGGACTCCATAGCAGTAAAGGCTTCTGGCGGTGTGATCGATTACCTGTTGGAGGTCAAGGACAGGGTGTTTGAGATTAACCATGTCTCAATGGGCAACCCCCACACAGTGATCCTAACCCAGGACGTTGATGACTTTCCTGTGACAGAGTATGGCCCGTTGATTGAAAACCACAAGCTTTTTCCAAAGAGGACTAACGTTGAGTTCATAGAGGTAGTCAACCGTGGAGAGGTAAAGGTCCGCGTATGGGAGCGAGGCGCTGGCGAGACCCTTGCGTGCGGCACCGGGGCCTGCGCCGTGGCCGTTATAACCAGCATCAAGGGGCTTACAGAGAGGTCTGTTGCCATACACTTAAGGGGTGGCCAGCTTCATATCGATTGGGGTGCTGATTCACACGTCTACATGACCGGCCCAGCCACTAAAGTCTTTGCAGGCTCGATAGAAGTTAATTCGTAATAGACTCTAAAAGAGAGTTCCCTTGCCAATATAGATTAGTAAGGACTCCCTCTAATTCCATATGGTTGCAATAAAATGTCTGAACCACGATTTAACGGATTAAGGGATTACCATGATTAATTAGAATCTTGTATCTTCTTTATATTTCATGTCAATTATGCTTTTTAGCTTTTTGGATACCTGCTTACCCCTGTTCAAGCCAGGGGCAGGCTGTGGAATGACATACTTGTAAAACACCTATTACTGCCATTCCCACGAAAGTGGGAATCCATGTCCTGAAACCATAAAATCAATTTACCATGTTTTTTTAAGAAGATACTAAAATCTCTTCCTGTAAATCCTTTAATCTGTGTAATCCTAGTTCAGACAATCCCTATTTTATTTAAATCTGACTCAACTATAACTCACAATCTCCGGCAATCTGCACCCACTAAACATTTATGCACGCCAGAAGTATTTTCCTATAATAGGCAAAATATTCCTCATTGTTCCATTAACCACAACACGTGTTGATAGCGGTCCCCAATATGTTTAGCCCTTGGCATGGTAACTGCAAGCATAAAGTAGGCTAAATACATAATTTAATTATATTAGGGAGGTACAAAGATGAAAGCAGCAAGGTTATTGACAGGAGTTTTGATGGTAGCGATACTGACGGTAGTGTTGGTTTCGCTGTTTAAGGGCATGGGGTTAAACATGTTACTCAACGTCGACGCATTCGTGATTGTTATTGGTGGCACGTTTGTTGGCACTCTAATAGGGTTTCCGATGCGGAGGATTAAATCAACGGCGGTTAATGTGATTAACTCATTTATGGAAAAAAGCGACAAGGACTACATCATAAGGGAGATCCAGGAGTGTGCGCTTATAAACCGTGACTCTGGCTTACGTATTCTTGAGGATAAGGTTATAGAGATCAAGGACGATTTCTTGAGGTTAGGTATGAACCTAGTAGTAAACAGCTATAGCGACAATGCCATCAGAGATATAATGGAACGGGAGATGACCAATAAACTGTTGAACTTTAGCTCTAGTCAAAACGTTCTAAAGACCATAGCCTCTTTAACACCGTCTTTAGGTCTGGCAGGTACAGTAATAAGCCTTATTAAGATGTTTAAGAGCATGAACTCAGTTGAGGCCCTAGCCCCTATGATGGCCGTTGCATTGATGTCGACGTTTTATGGAGTAATTGCTGCAAACCTTATTGCAATACCGCTTTGTGCAAAGCTCAAGGAAAAGTCAATAACGACTGAGGCCAATCTGTCGTTGATCATTGCCGGTACTATATGTGTCAATAACCTGGAGCATCCCACAAAGATAGAAGAAAAGTTAAGACAGTATGACGACGCTGAAGAGACCATAGGCTTTAAGGGTGAATTAAGGACGGCTCCGGCAAGTGGTTATCTAAGGTAAACGGTCTTGAATAGACAATAAGGATGGATGGGATGAAAAATAGAGACAACGAAAAGAACGAAAATACAAAAGGCTCCATGAGAACGTACTACTCAAGGCTATTAGAAAGGTCAGGCTCTTCCTCGGAAGACAACCTTTGGCTCTTTACAATGACTGACGTAATGTCGCTGCTGCTTGTGTGCTTTGTGATGTTTTTTATAATAACCAATAACAAGAACAAGGCCGCTGTGCAGCAGGAGACAAAGGCCCACAAGGCCGTTGTGGTTGAGACAAAGAAAGAGGCTATGGATAGAGATATTAGGGTTAAGGATGCTGTTCTTCCGGCAGAGGACGTAACAATCGATCTGAAGATGGACATGCCTGTTGAAAAGACAGAGGTTGCAATAACCGGTGAGTTAGCCTCGCTCATCAGGGAACTCAATCTACAGGACGACGTTACCGTTGTGGCCATGAACAAGGACGTTGTGATAACAATGAAGGAAAAGGTCAGTTTTGACCCTGGCATGACCAAGGTTATTGCCACTTCAATGCCTATTCTGGATAACATAGCCGGTATTATTAACAGGTATCCCAGGTTTATGGTTGAGATTGACGGGCACACTGATAACTTGCCAATAAACACCGTAATGTACCCCTCAAACTGGGAGCTGTCTGCGGCAAGGGCCACAAGCGTGCTTAAATACTTCGTAAACAAGCACGGTATAGAGTCTTCGAGGTTTTATGTAAAGGGTAATGCCGATAGTAGACCCCTAGTCGCCAATGACACCCCTGATCACAGGACACAAAACAGAAGAGTAGAGATCAGACTCAAAGAGATATCGTAATAATATTTAAATTGATGTAAAAAATAGGGAGGCCTATCGACCATAGGAAGCGACTTTATCAATCCTGCCTTCCCCTTTACCAACCTACAAGGGGACTCGTCCCCTTGAACCCATTATATCGCATGTTTATACACAATGTTTCGATCGTAACTGAAACTATTACAATTTTTTAAACCCTTGTTGACCACAAATATGATATAATCAGGATTAGAAACACTAAAAGCTATGGATAGTTAGTTGCTAGAAAGGAGATGTAAATAACATCCATAAGATGTTATATAACGGCATAGAACTATTGTATTGCTAATCATATGGACAGGGGAATGAGGTCTAACGATGTCTAAGACGATTGAATTGTACAACAAGCTAAAGGACAGAATCGGTGAAGAAGGGACGGTGGCCATCATTGAGGCTTTTGACGAGGTGGTTGAAGGGGCTAAGTCTGAAGCAGTTACAAAAGACTATTTTGAAAGAAGCCTTACAGAGGAAATCGGTAAGCTCAATGCTCGCATCACGGACATTGAAAGCAGGATACATGTGGAATTTGAAAGGTTTAAATCTGAAAACATCAAGTGGACTTTCCTGTTTTGGATAGGGCAGTTGGCTGCGATGGCCGCCTTGTTCAAGTTCTTTGGGAAATAATGCTTAATAAACACACTATAATAATACTGTCCACAGCCTTTATTTTGGCTATAGTTGATCACAAGTATTTTTTGCCGTGAAGGTTCGTTATTATATATGGAAAAAGTAGTTTTACTTGATAATATAATCAACTCTTCTATAGACATTGCAATCGCTGCCACCGATTTGCAGTTTGTTATTATCTACTGTAATAAAGTAGGCAAGGAGCTCTTTGGGTATGGGGCAGACGAGATTGTTGGTAAAACAGTTATGGATATACATGCTAGCAGAGAGGTTGACCAGACATGGTTTGAAGCCGGGATAAAGGCTGTCAAGGCAGCTGGGTCTTTCACGTATGCCTATAAACAGGTACGAGGTAAGAAGATAAAGTATATAGAGTCTAAGATATCGGGCATATTGAACAATAACAATGAACTGATGGGTTATGTCATGGCATCTAAGGACGTAACCGAGGGCAGGATGGTAGAGCTGGCCTTACGTCGTCACGTAGAGATAGACAGGCTCAAGGCCGAGATTTCGACTAAGTTCATAAGGGTAACAGCAAGTGAACTCTTTAACGAAATTGACATGACTATAGAACGGATGGGGAGATTCCTTTCAGTTGATAGGAGCTGCGTGTTTATAAATGAAAATAAGAGTGGCGGAATATCATATATATACGAATGGTGTGCGCATGGTGTTAAACCCGGCCTTGAGTTTGTAAAAAAGATGACTCGCAAAAGATTTCCTTGGTTCATGGGGATGCTCAAAAAAGGTGAGTTGTTTTCGTTTAGCTCTATAAACCAGGTGTCTTCTGAGACGGAGAGGGCTGAACTAATGCTAATGAACGTTAAGTCGATGATAGTCATTCCGATGGTTTATGACCACGAGACTGCTGGTTTTTTGTGGTTTGTTACAACAAATGAAGAGCGTGCGTGGAGTGAAGAGGACATCATGCTTGTAAAAATGGCTGGAGACATTTTTGTCAACGCCCTTGTGAGAAACGAGACACAACAACGCCTTGAACAGTTGGCACACTTTGACCCGCTGACTAATATCCCTAACCGCATGTTGTTTAACGACCGCCTGACTCAGGCCATGGAACAATCGCTACGCAGCAATAGGAAACTAGCCCTATTGTTTCTTGACCTTGACAGGTTTAAGATGATAAACGACACATTAGGGCATGACGTTGGCGACCTGCTGCTTAAGGAGACGGCAGCGCGTCTTAACACATGCGTACGCAAGTCTGATACCGTTGCCCGCATGGGTGGGGATGAGTTTGCTGTTATAATTACAAATGTCGCTAGCAACGTCTCGGTGGCCAACGTGGCAAAAAAGATAATTAATTCACTGTCCAGCCCGTTTTATCTGCATGGACACGAGTGTTCAATCGGTGTCAGCATTGGGATCAGCATGTTTCCATCAGACTCAAACGATACTGTAACGCTGCTTAAGTACGCTGACATAGCAATGTATCAGGTCAAATCACAGGGTAGAAACAGTTACCGGTTCTACTCCCCAAGTATGAACGAAAAGGCATTAAGACGGCTTAAGATAGAGACCCTTATGCGTAAGACCATTGACAGGAGCGGTTTTCAAGTGCTGTATCAACCTCAGGTTGACATATACACGGGACAATTGAAGGGCATGGAAGGGATCTTAAGATGGCACACGTATGAGATGGGCGACATATCCCCCTCGGAGTTTATCCCCGTGGCCGAGGAGGCCGGTCTTATTATCCCTATCGGAGCCTGGATGCTCAAAGAGATCTGCCGGCAGAGTATGATATGGGTAGATGAGGGCTTTAACCACCTGAACATGGCCGTAAAGATCCTGAGCAGCCAGTTTAAACACAAACAGTTGCAGGATATAATCAATACGATTATAAAAGAAACCGCCTTTAATCCTATATATCTAGAGCTCGAACTAACTGAAAGCACGTTGATGCAAGACATTGATGAGGCCGTTAAGGTGCTTTGGAATCTTAAGAGTGAGGGGTTTCATATAACCGTTGACAACTTCGGCACTGGACACTCTTGCCTGAGCTACATCAAGCTCTTTCCAATAGATACACTAAAAATAGACAAGGTGCTGATACACAGGATAGCCACTGACGCAGATTACTCAGCAGTAGCACGGGCTATTATAGCCTTTGCCCACACCCTTGGTCTAAAGGTTATCGCTGACGGGGTAGAGACCTTGGACCAGCTCGAATTCCTCCGCTCTGTCAGCTGTAACGAGGTACAGGGGCCGCTGTTTAGCCCCCCAATGCCTGCTGAAGCCATAACTCAAATACTCATGGAGGAAAAGCACTTCAGCGTTTATAATAGAAAGGTATCATCTTAAGAAAGCATGGTAAGTTTATTTTTATGGTTTCAAAACATGGATTCCCACTTTCGTGGGAATGAGTGTAATAGGTGTTTTCCAAGCATGTCATTCCTGTGTAAGTAGGAATACAGAAAGCTTAAAAGCATAATTACCATGAAATATAAAGAAGATACATAAAAAGGTCATACAGTAAAACAATTGGCTTCTGTGCACATATCAGCATCGCTTAAGGGACTTAACCAGATAAAAATAGAATATGTCCTGAAGGCTGTTACATACATAGTAGCCTTTCTTGCCTACCTGTCTGTCTGTAAGTATCTTGGAGTCTTGTACAATATCCTTTTTCTGTCCCTGACTGCCCTATCTATATACCTAGAATACAACAAGAGTTACTTTGTCCCTCGATGGCTGGTTAATCTCTTGTCGGTGGCGGTGATATTTCTTTCCTTCTATCGCGTATATACTGAGGATCTCCTTGAACCTACGGTAGCAGCGCTGGCAGCACTGGCAGGGATTAAGTTCTTAGAGGAGAAAAAGTTCAGGGATTATATGCAGATATATATGATATGCGTGTTTCTGCTTGCCGGTTCTGCCCTGTTATCTATCGACTTTATCTTTATGGTGTTTTTTGTATTGATCTTTTTTCTTATCTCCATAGCTATCGTCCTCTTGACCTATCATACGGAGTCTCCGTCGTTACAGTTAGACAAGGAATCACTTTATAAGATTATTACCAGTTCCCTGTTGATACCTTTGATGTCTATACCGCTTACGGTCTTGATATTCTTGATTCTGCCACGAACGAGTTTTCATTTCCTTGGTTTTCTAGGCAAGGCCTCCTCTGGCAGGGCAGGTTTTTCAGACAACGTCCTGCTTGGCGACGTCTCAAACATACAGTTGGACTCAAGCATTATATTCAGGGCGCAGATGGATCGCATCAGCGACAACCAACTATACTGGCGCGGCATAGTGTTTGACGACTTTGACGGCGTTTCGTGGAAGTCAAAAGAGCTGGATCAAGTCTTTGACCTCAGAAACATGCACTTAAGGGGCAAGATGGTCAGGCAGACCATCTACCTCGAACCATACGGCAACAAGTACCTCTTTACCCTCGATAAGCCTACCATCGTTTCGTATCGTAAGGTAGATCTTTACAAGAACTTCGTGGTAATGGCACATGACGACATAAAGTCAAAGCTGCGCTATGATGTAGTATCCGTTTTGCCGGAGCGTCATAGTGGCACGGTAGAGGACGAATGGAAATACAAGAAACTGCCAGAGGGGTTGTCCCCAGATATAACTGCGTTGGCACAAACAATCACCACTGGTATGGAAAAGAGGGCGGCGATGGAGGCGCTTGTGCATTATCTACGAGATGGTGATTACAAGTATTCCTTGGAAAAGCTGCCGCAGACATTAACTCCTTTAGTGGATTTTCTGTTTAAGCACAAATATGGTAACTGCGAGTATTTTGCCTCCGCCCTTGCCGTAATGCTTAGGGCAGCCGGTATCTCTGCCAACGTGGTAGGGGGTTACAAGGGTGGACTTTATAATGGCGCTGGGGGGTACTACATTGTGCTTCAGAAAAACGCCCATGTGTGGGTTGAAGCCTATCTAAGGGAGACTGGCTGGGTCAGGCTTGATGCTACACCCGGTGCGTCTTTTGACATGGCCAGAGACGAGAATAAGATGTTCTTAAATGCCAGGCTCTTTTTTGACACCCTTAACTACTATTGGAATTCTCTTGTTATTAACTACAACCTTGACAAGCAGTTGTCCTTGTTTCAGAAGTTACAGTATGGGATTAGGTTGAAGGGCATTAAGCTCTCGTTTCGCAGATGGAAGCCGGTAGTGGTTGTTGTTATTATTGTGATCATATCGGTTTTATTGTTGAGATTTTATCGTGTCGTGTTTAGGCGGCGGCCTGTAGAGGCCAGGTTAATAGAGCGTTTTAGCAAAATACTCAAGGGGTATGGTTATGAGCGGCTGTCTTTTCAGGGGCTTGAGGAGTTCGTTCAGACCATTAGGGAAGAGGAGTTGAGGAGATCGGCGAGGGCCTTCGTCTTAGAATTTGAGAAGCTATACTACAAGGACAAGGTCTTCACGAAAGATAACATCAGACAACTAAAGGCACAGCTTTTGAGTGTAAGAAGGGAGCCCTAGGGAGGAGGGGTGCCCTACCGAATATAAGGAGTAGCTTTATAAGTTTTGTCCCTCCTTCAACTAAACCCAAAGTCCAAAATCTAAAGTAATTTCTCAAGTGCCTTGATATCCTCAGCGTTTATCAATGCCTCGGTTATTGCATTGAGTCTTGATTCATCTTCGTGTCGATTGATCTTAGGCATGAGGGATAGGCCGTTAGCGCCAAACTTTGCCCTTAATAAGACCTCAATCGTCTTGTGCATGCCCTCTACTCTGCCCTTATACACCCCTTCTTCTATACCCTTCAGTACCCCTTCTTCTCTGCCCTTCTGTACACCTTGCATAAACCTTATATCTGTTTCCAAATCATACATTATTGGCATTTGTTCTACCTCCTCTATTACGATCTTTTGCATGTCTCTCAGTTTTGAAAACACCTCTAACTGCCTTATGCCCTTGGATAATTCCAGTCCTTCAGTAACACTTTTCATGTACTCAAATAAGATCTCCCTTGCAAACGTACGCTCGTCGCGCTCCCCCTTGTTACACAATATCGAAAGGATAATCTCCTCAGGTACTCCAGAATATAGAAACTGCTCACACGCAACATCTCTCATATCGATAAGTTCATATCTGTATTGGATATCGGGCATGTCTAACATGCTTTTCATAGTCATCTTGTCCTTACCAATAAAGACAACGTACTGTTTAACTACCACCTCATGCAGCGTATAGATATGGACAAAGTATCGCAGCATCCTATTGATCATCTTTGCGTCATTGGTGCACTGCACCTCAGCATGTACAATGAAAGGGGCATCGTTGAAGTTTTCTATCTTGAGTATGAAATCTGCCTCTCTCTCGTCCGTCAACTGAGTCACAACGTTTAGTCTGCTAATCTTATCGGCCCTAATCCCCAAGACCTTCTCTATCAGAGGTCGTTCTATCTCCTCCATCAACTCCTTGATAATCTTATCGTAACTCCCTGGCCCTGTCGGCGTATCCATCTTAACTATATAATACTATATAGCAGTCAATAACTGAAAGCGTCGTCTTGAACTAGGGTGCATAAGAAAGTCGTGGGGTTTTTTGAATAGAATGGAGGGCTTTGCCCTCCCTCAGACCCACCCACAAGGGGACCAGTCCCCTTGACCCCATTAATTTTTATTGTCCCCCATGAAATTCTTATGCACCCCTTGAACTATGATTCATATGATGTTGATTAAAACATGCATCATTTAAAGGAAGACTTTACATTTTAGAGAAGCACCTAAAACATCAGGTCTTCTTAGATGAGACACTTGAGTTTGGTATATAAAAAAAAGTGACATATGACTTTAACGGTGATGGCATGGCTGATCTCCTCGTTCAAAACAAATGGCTGAAAACGATATTTTGTGCCCTACGTCCGTGTTATTAACCGCTTAGTTTTTTTCCTAACTCAATGCTTCTTTGATGGGCGGCGGTCAGGGTTTGTGTTACAATGTCTTTTGTATCTCTGTTGTTGAGGATATTAAGGCCCGCTTCTGTGGTTCCGCCGGGGGAGGCTACCATCTTTATGAGTTCTTGGGGGGTGATGCCGGTGCTTAGGAGTTTTGCCGTGCCGGTCATGGTTTGGATGGCCAGTATTGTGGCAATATCCCTTGCTAGGCCAAGTTTTTCACCCGCCTCTATCATTGAATCTACGAAATGGGCGATGAATGCCGGGCCGCTGCCTGACAACGCTGTTACTGCATCCATGAGGGTCTCTGGCAGGGTGAGGATTTTGCCGATAGAGGAGAGGATATCTTTTGCCCTGTTGATGGTATTATCACTGACGGTGTCTCTGGCTGACATCACGGACATACCTTCTTGTTCGAGGGCTGGGGTGTTAGGCATCACGCGGACGATGTTTTTAGTCCTGAAGACCTTCTCTAAGGTTGACAGGTTTATGCCCGCCATGATGGAGATGACAGTCTTGTTAGTGAAATCTACGTCTTTTAACTCATCAGCGATTGCGGACAGGTTTTGTGGTTTAATGGCTATAACGACTACGTTGCAGCCGTTTGTGAGTTCTACGTTGTTGCTTGTTGTCTTGAGGTTGTAGAGCTGTTCAAGGTGTTGTCTTCTTTCCTGACGAGGTTCTGAGACTAAGATGTCCTTAATCCCCCTAGCCGCCATCCCTTTAATCATGGCCTCTGCCATGTTTCCTCCACCTATAAAGCCGATCATTGCCGTTGCCTCCTTCGTTTTTAGATTCAAACAGGTTATCATGTAAGGGTAGAAAAATACAAGGGTATAATTAGAGACTCTTCTGTATATCCCCTAACTTACTTCAGTGAGCAATTCAGCACGAAACTCACGGCTGAACCGTCGGGATTAGAGGCTCGACTGTATTGCAGGTATGTCTTAAGGACACGCTTTACATATTTCCTTGTCTCGTCGTAGGGGATGTCCTCTATGAATTCGTCTATGGCCTTGTACTTGCCGATTTTAAGCCACTTTTCAACTATCGACTCTCCCGCGTTGTAGGAGGCAAGGGCAGTTGGCACACAGCCAGATTCCCCTATCAACTGAGTGAGATAATAGCTGCCGATGAGGATGTTTTTCCTTGTGTTAAAAATATCTCTCTTGTCGGCTATCCTTTCGCCAACCTTGCCACTGTACTTGGCCGCAGTTGAGGGCATCAACTGCATAAGCCCTATAGCCCCAGCCGGAGAGAAGGCGTCATCCTGAAATCGGCTCTCCTCCCTGGTTAGCGACAGAATCAGAAATGGATTAATGGCATACCTCTGTGAGGCCTCCTCAACAATGTCCCTATAGGCATATGGATACAGAAGCCTGTGCACCATCCGGCTATAGGGCAATTTGCCAGCAAGTAGCACCGAGTGACGATACATCTGAGCCTCGTTTAACATGATGCTTGCCTGCAACGTAACCTCGTTATCGTACTTAGCGGCATTCCTAATTATATAAGTGCTTTCAGTCTTGATAGCCTCATCTATGTTAAGCTCAAGGAGTATAGCCAGACGCCTTAACTCCTCATGCTCTATACCGGTAAGTGAGGCTGGATTGTTGTGAAGACTAACATTGTGTTTGATCTCCATAGATTCTATAAGCGCGGGCTGCTTGCCAAGTTTGTAATAGGCCAAAAGTGTGTAGTAGTCCCCCTCTGCTGTGAGCTTATTGTACAGTGTAGAGGCGTCTCCCTTTTTGATTTCAAGCGTGCGTGCCATCCAGTAGAGATACCTCTGGTCGCTATAGGTATCGTACAACGACTTAAACCGGTCGTACGCCTCATCATAACTATCTGTAAGGTAATAGGTCCAGGCAGTGTGCCACAATGCCTCTTCTTTTACGAAGCGGTTCTCTTTAAGCGAGTTAAATATCTTTAATGCCCTTGCTGTGTTTCCTATACGCCGGTAGTATAATCCCCTTATCAGAACCAGTTCTGCGGCCTTTTCGTCCTTGTTGGGATCTAGGATGTCCACCTTTGCGTTAAACTTATCGAACTGGCCGGACCTGTACAGACTGCGTGCCTCATAGTAGGTGTAGCCTAACTTATGGAAAAGCTCAGCGGCCTCTTGATAACTCTTCTGTCGGAAAAGCGACATGGCTATGTTTTCTAATATCTCACCTTTAAGGGATTCTGGGGCCTTTTTTAGAGACTGTCGTAACAGGTCTTCAGCCTCTGGATAGTGGAACTTCTTCATCAAATTCTTTGCCCTTACAACAAGAGAGGCTGCATCAAGCCGGGCAGCATCAATCTTCTGGCACGACTCCTCTGAGGCATAACCAGCGCTGAGACAGATCTTCCTATACTGTGTCTGAGCTTCCCCCTCTCTGGCATCTTCTGTAAGCAAATTGGCGTATAAAAGCCTGATCCTGTTGTCATCGGGGTATTTTTTAAGGTAATATTCGGTTAACGAGAGCGCCCTGTCAGGATGTATCTGCCTCTCGGTACCTATCTCCATCAATAGGACATCCTTGTACAACGGTGAGTTGGGATAAGACTCCTTAAGCTGTAAGAGGTCTTTAAGCGCCTTTTCCTTTTGTCCGGCCCCCTCATAACCCTTTGCCCGCCAAAACAGTGCGTAATCAGCTAAGAGGGCGGGACTGTCAAGAAATAAGGTCAAACGTTTGACAGCGGCATCATAATCCTTGCTGTCAAGGGCTGCCTTGCCAGCCTTTAGATGTCCGTAGACGTTGTCGAGTGCCTGCATCCGTTCAGGCACCAACAAAACAACCGTAATGATTAAAAAACTCAGGATAAGGAATCTAATCCTCCCAAAAGTGTTGTTTGTCATAAGATTAAGATTTAAAAATCCCCCTTTTCTCTGCTAATTTAAACAGGGCATCAACTGCCATCTCCCCCTCCTGCCCAAGCTCCAACGAAAAGTCGTTGACGTACAGGTCTATATGTCCCTTTATGCACAAGTTGGAGAGTTCCTGGCAATAGCCTTTTATGTACTCAAACGTCTCCTGCGGGTGGGCATGGGCATAGATGATCGACTCCCTTATCAGCTTACCGAGTCTTTGTGCAAAGGGCTTGTCTACAACATCCTTTTTTGCCGCGATGCAGCCTAGCGGTATGGGCAGAGCGCTCGTCTTTTCCCACCACTGACCGAGGTCTTCCACTAGCGTTAGACCATGTTCGGCGTAGGTAAACCTGCTTTCGTGGATTATCAGACCGGCGTCCACCTGTCTGTCCTTAACGGCATCCATGATCGTGTGAAATGGCATAATCGCTATGTTTTGACTAAAGACAGGGTTGTATAACTGCAACAGCAGGTAGGCTGTAGTAAACCTTCCAGGTATGGCTATTCGCTTGCCTTGAAGGTCCTGCATAGAGGCCGGCTTGAGGCTTACAACCAGCGGGCCACAGCCTCTTCCCAGGGCTGCTCCGCTTGAAAGCAGGTTATATGTGTTTCTAAGAAGTCCATAGGCGTGGAAAGATACCTTTGTGACATCTAATTCGCCGTCGAGTGCCTTCTGGTTCAGTGCATCTATATCCAGTATTGTTGGTTGGAAGGTTAGACCTCCTGTGTCAATCCTTCCATGAACAAGGGCATAGAACATGTATGTGTCGTTAGGACAGGGAGAAAATCCTAGGCTAAGGTTATTCATCTGTAGGGACAGAGCCGTTATCCGGGTGGCCAGTGCATGGCTCTGCCGCCGATTACGTGCAGGTGTATATGATACACGCTCTGGCCTGCCTCACTGTTACAATTAATAACCATGCGAAACCCTCTTTGTGCGATCCCGTTGTCTGTGGCTATCCGTCCTGCTATCTGAAACAGGTGACCAACGAGGGCATTGTCTTCCCCTGTAACTTCAAGGATCGTTGGTATATGCTTCTTAGGTATAACAAGCACATGCATTGGCGCCTGCGGGTTAAGGTCCTCAAACGCCACAGCCTGCGCATCTTCATAGACGATCTTCGCCGGTATCTCTTTGTTCGCTATCTTGCAAAATATACAATCCATCATTGCCTCCTATTCGTAAATTATACAAATGACAACACCCCGTGGTCAAGTAGAGGTGCGGAGGGGGTATATTAAGGATTTCATGGGGAGTTTAACGGAGTCAAGGTGACAGATCCCCTTGCGGTGGGGTCTGAGGGGTAATGCTGTTGACTTAAGCATTCTTGATGTATAGCAAGTAACATCTTTAGCAGCCACGCCTGACATTTACGGGGTCAAGGGGACGAGTCCCCTTTTGGGAGGGTCTAGGGAGGGCAAAGCCCTCTCTATTTTTTTTGCATCTTTACATCCTTAAGTCAACAGCATTAGGTCTGAGGGGAGGGGTTGCGAACCCCTGCGACAGTGGGCAGAGCCTCCCCTTCTTTTAAAAAAACACGACTTTCTTATGTACCCAGTTCTGAAGAGTAGTGGATCCCTCTTCTCTTTTTTATAGCGTTGTGGCATAATAAACGAGTGTCTAAAGGTGCACATATAGAGCAAGAGAGTTTTGACATCATAAAGGCTGGCTTGAAGAGAGCCTTCACGGAGGCTGAAACCGCTATCGTCCAGAGGGTCATACATGCCACAGGTGATTTTAGCTTTGAGGACAACATCAGGTTCCACCCCCAGGCCATCAAAGACGGCATAGAGGCAATACGTAATGGCAAAAGCATCCTTGTTGATGTACAAATGGTACAGTCGGGTATAAACAAGAAGCTACTTGCAGCCTTTGGCTGTAACGTGCTGTGCTATATCTCAGACCCAGACGTGGCTTCTGAGGCCGGCAGACTGTCCATGACAAGGTCGGAGTGCGCCATGCTAAAGGCCTTTTCAGAGCCATATCCCACGGTCAACATAGGTATCGCGGCTATAGGCAACGCCCCAACGGCGCTGCTTAAACTTATAGAGATCATCGACACGACACCAGCACCACCTGCGCTCGTCATCGGTGTACCGGTGGGTTTTGTAATGGCCGAGGAGTCCAAAAACCTTCTATTGGACATCCGGCATCCCTTTATCACATCTGTGGGCAAAAAGGGTGGAAGCAGTGTGGCGGTTGCCATGCTCAACGCCCTATTAAAACTGTCCCTTCAGAGCATCTAACTGATTCTGGGCGCAAGGGAACTCGTCCCTTTGAGACAGGGGTGTCACACCCCCTTGACCCCGTAAATAATCTTAACTCCCCATGTTTTTCTTATGCACCATCGATTCTTTTCTGATTGCAAGAAATCATCTTAATACGTTAGTATAATATCCGGTATGACTAAGAGGCTGGATGATATAACTCCATTTATGGCGATGGACATAGCGCGGCAGGCACGCCAGTTCCCTGACTCTATTCACATGGAGCTGGGTGAACCAGACCTCCCCCCCCCGCCCTCGGTAGTGGAGGGGGTACAAAGGGCACTAACAGATATGCGTTATGCCTATACCCCTGCGCTTGGCCTTAAACAGCTGAGGGAGAGGATCGCCCAACACTACAAGTACAAATACGACGTGGACGTCTCACCATCCAGGGTGATAGTTACACCTGGGACATCAGGGGCATTTTTAGTAGCCCTCGGTGTTGTTTTGGACGCTGGGGATCAGCTCTGCCTGCCTGACCCGTCCTACCCGTGCTATAAGAATTTTGCGTCCTACTTGGATGTAAAACCAACATTCGTACCGGTAGACAAGGGTACCTCATTCGAGATCACACCAGAGGCACTCAGTGGTCTAAGTACCATCAAGGCGCTGATAATATCCTCCCCGTCTAATCCCACGGGCAGACTCTACGATAAAGACAACCTCAAGGCGCTCATCGAGTACTGCGATGAACGGGCAATTGCCTTCATCTCTGACGAGATATATCACGGGTTGGTCTACTCGGCACAGGAGCACACAGCCCTTGAGTTTTCTGACAACGCAATTGTGATAAACGGTTTTTCAAAGTCGTTCTGTATGCCTGGCTTTAGGATCGGCTGGATGATCGTTCCTGAATCCTACGTGCGCAGGGCTGAGATTGTTATCAGCAACATCTTTATAGCAGCCAATACGCTGGCACAGTATGCAGCCTGCGAGGCCTTTGACTATGCACACCTGGCATACATCAATAGGACATTTGGCCAGAGGAGGGATTTCCTCTACTCAGGGCTCAAGACGCTCTTTGACCTGCCGGTGCTGCCCGATGGGGCGTTTTACGTCTGGGCCGACATCTCTAAATACAGCTCTGCCCTAAAAGCACTCACCGGAGGGGCTGCTGGCGCATTGGATGACTTACAGCCTCTGAGTGCAGCGTTTGCCAAGAAACTTATAGAGGAGAAACACGTGGCCGTTACGCCAGGGGTTGATTTTGGCTCTAACGCAACTCAACACCATGTACGGTTTACTTATACCTCATCCATCGAGGTACTACAAGAAGGGCTTGAGCGGTTAAAAGATTTCATTCGTGGACTTGTCCTGCAAGACCGCCGCAGATAAATATCTGTCCCTATGAAAAAATTATGTACACCCTGTTTACACTTATATACATTATATGGTATTGTTAGGTGTATAGTAGTTTAAATCTTATATAAGGAAAGAGGTGATAAAGTGTCTCAAACCAAAGAGACTAAAAATAAATTAATTGTGGATTATAGAATTCATGAGAAAGATTCAGGTTCTCCAGAGGTGCAGGTTGCGCTTTTGAGTGATAGGATAAGTTATTTGTCAGATCATTTCAAGGTACATAAAAAAGACCACCACTCACGCAGAGGTCTTTTGAAGATTGTTGCAAGAAGGAGAAAGCTTCTTGAATACTTAAAGACCACAGATAGCGACCGTTATAAAGTACTAATTGAGCGGCTGGGCATTAGAAAGTAGAGGTTTGTATTGATTTCAACAGAGATAACAAAAGTAGAGATGACGATTAATGAAAAGCAGTTAGTACTAGAGACAGGGCTTATGGCAAAGCAAGCTGATGGGGCTATTGTAGCCAGATACGGCGACACAGTTGTGCTGGCTACTGCTGTGGCCAATAAGCATATGGTCGAGGGGAAGGACTTCTTCCCTCTAACTGTGGATTATCAGGAAAAGGCATACGCTGCGGGCAAGATCCCCGGTGGTTTTTTAAAAAGAGAGGGCAGACCCACCGAAAAGGAAATCCTCACCTCGCGTCTTATAGACAGACCGATAAGACCCCTGTTTCCTAAGGGGTTTTATGCAGAGACACAGGGTATAGTGTCGGTGCTGTCCTACGGAGAAGAAAACATAGCCGACGTTATGGGTATCACGGCTGTGTCAGCGGCCCTTACCATATCCGATATCCCATTTGAGGGACCGGTGGCTGCCGTGCGGGTTGGCAGGTTAAACGGTGAGCTGGTAATAAACCCTTCACAGGAAGAGATGGACGACCTGGATCTGGTACTGGTAGTAGCTGGCACAGACGATGCCGTTATCATGGTTGAGGGTGGTTCTTTAGAGGTTTCTGAAGATGTGATGGTCGCTGCAATAGACCGAGCACACGCAGAGATTAAGAAGATCGTGGAGCTGCAAAAAGAGCTAAGATTGCTTGTTGGTAAACCAAAGCGGGAGGTGATACCACCTCAAACAGACGAGTCGTTGGCTGACGCAGTCAGGCAGCTTGTTCTTGAAAAGATGAGGGTTGCCGTCAGTATACCAGGTAAAATGGTAAGGCAAAAAGAGCTGGATATCATAGAGGATGAAGCAATTAAGGCGTTATGCCCAGACGGCGATGACAAGAAGGTAAAAGAGATTGCTAACTGCTTTGAAGAATTAGAAAAGGAGCTTGTACGGGGCCTGATCCTTTATGAAAACGTGCGTGCTGATGGTAGACATCCTGACCAGATAAGGGATATCCGTTGTCTGGTAGGGCTTTTGCCACGTGCCCATGGCTCTGCTCTATTTATAAGAGGTGAAACCCAGGCACTAGTTGCGGTAACCCTTGGTACGTCTTCGGATGAACAGAAGGTTGATTCTCTTGAAGGCGACAGGTACAAGTCGTTTATGCTTCATTACAACTTCCCCCCTTTTAGCGTGGGTGAGGTCAAGTCTCTTAAATCCCCAGGCAGAAGGGAGATAGGTCATGGTGCCCTGGCTGAGCGGTCGATCAAACCTATAGTGCCATCTCCTACGGAGTTTCCCTACACGATAAGGGTGGTGTCAGACATACTGGAGTCCAACGGCTCGTCGTCGATGGCCTCGGTGTGCGGTGCAACGTTGGCGCTGATGGATGGTGGTGTCCCTATAAAAAAACCGGTAGCTGGTATTGCAATGGGACTTATTAAGGAAGGCGACAGGGTTGTCGTGCTGACCGATATCTTGGGCCTGGAAGACCATTTGGGTGATATGGACTTTAAGGTGGCTGGCACTACAGAAGGGATAACAGCCTTTCAGATGGACGTAAAGATCAGGGGAGTTAGTACAAGCGTCCTAGTTGACGCACTGGAAAAGGCCAGGGTAGGCAGGCTTCACATCTTAGATAAGATAACGCAGACGATTGAAAACCCGCGTGGTGTCCTTTCTCCGAATGCACCCAGGATATTTCAGATGAAGATCAAGGCAGAGAAGATAAAGGATGTAATCGGCTCTGGCGGTAAGGTCATAAAGGGTATAATTGAAGAGACAGGCGTTAAGATTGATATTAACGATGATGGTATGGTGACTATTGCCTCAAATGACGAATCGTCGCTTGTCATGGCAAAGGCGATAATAGAAGGCATTATTGCTGAGCCTGAAGTTGGCCGCATATACACAGGTAAGGTAAAGAAGATTATGGATTTTGGAGCCTTTGTGGAGATACTCCCTGCCACGGACGGCCTGCTTCATATATCTCAGATATCTGAGAAACGGGTCAATAAGGTAACGGACGAGTTAAAAGAGGGCGACGAGGTTCTTGTTAAAGTCATAGACATTGACAGAGGCGGAAAGATAAAGTTAAGCATGAAAGAGGCAACAAGAGACAGCAAGAAAACAGAACAGGAGTAAAGGCCGCGCAGCTTGCAGCAGTATGAGACAATCATATATCTGCTTAGCTGGCATTACCAAGGGATAAGTGTATTATCCCTTTTTTATTTGTTCTATACCGCCTTAATAAAAGTTCGATACTAAAGAGCGTGAATTAAAGGAGCGATAATGTACAGGAAAGAGTATTTGCAAAACGGCATACCGATGGTGATGGAGCAGGTCGCTGGAGTACGGTCTGTGGCTGCAGGCATATGGGTCAAGGTAGGAGGCCGGTATGAGAACCCACTCAGCAACGGGCTGTCACATTTTTTAGAACATATGTTTTTCAAGGGCACTAAGAGACGCTCCCAAAAAGATATCGCTATAGAGATTGACTCCTTAGGCGGGGATATTAACGCCTTTACGTCGCGAGAGAACACCACATTTTACGTCAAACTCCTTAGGGACTATATCAACGAGGGTGTGGACATACTATCAGATATATTTTTAAATTCCCTCTTAAACGAACAGGACATAGCAAAAGAGCAAGAGATCATAACAGAGGAGATAAGTATGCTTGAGGATACGCCAGATGACTACATACACGACCTCTTCTATCAGGACATCTGGGGCATGGACAGCCTCGGCCTGCCAATACTAGGCAGCGTGGAAAACGTTACCTCCTTTACTCGAAACAACCTACTAAGCCACATCGGCCAATACTACAACACACAGAACACGATTGTCTCCTGCTGCGGCAACATAGACTATGAAGAAATGTATCGTATGTTTAACAGCACACTCGGACAGATCCAAACCAAACAGCCCACTGCTGAGACTCTAAAGAGACCCTTATTTAACTACGGTACGCACGTCTATGAAAAGGACCACGCAGAGGTTCATATGTGTATCGGTACCGAGGGGATAAAACAGGACTCTGTTCAGCGTTATCCATTCCTCCTCTTAAACACTGTCTTTGGTTCAGGTATAAGTTCAAGGCTGTTTCAGGAGATCAGAGAAAACAGGGGCCTGGTCTACACTATATATTCTTATCTCTCTTCCTACCATGATACAGGTGTGTTTGGTGTATATGCCGCCTCAAGTAAGAAAAAATACATCGAGGTTATCGACGTCGTATTAAAGGAAATGAGCTCCATTAAAGACACCATTACTGATACTGAAGTTACAAGGGCCAAGAATCAGCTAAAAGGTAATCTGCTACTCAATTTGGAGTCATCCTCCTCAAGGATGCAAAATATAGCCAGACAAGAGATTTATTACCAAAAATACTACACCCCAGAGGAGATCATACGAGGCATAGACGCCGTAAGACTCAAAGACGTACTCGACACCATAGACGCCTTCCTAAGCCCCAATAAAAAAGCCATAACCGTACTTGGTCCCGCCAGTGAGAGTGAGTTGGCCGGTATAAAATAAAGAGAAAGAAGAAGGGAGGCCTAGCGACCGTAGGAAGCGGCTTTATAAATCCTGCCCTCCCTCAGACCTAATGCTGTTGACTTAAGGATGTAAAGATGCAAAAACATAGAGAGGGCTTTGCCCTCCCTAGACCCTCCCACAAGGGGACTCGACCCCTTGACCCCGTAAATGTCGAGCTTGGTTGCTTAAGATGCTACTGCTGACAAAAATATTTCTCTTGACAAGTACGATTGTTTTATGTATAATTGCTTCATGCAGATATTTCGATTCATAGTGCTATTAGCAGCAACGATGATACCGTTTAAGGCTCATGCCTTGTACTATAGTGCGGAAAAGAAGGAAGATAACAAGGTTACGACTAATATGGTATCCGATAAGATTCCCCACCGGACGATAAAAGAGAGTTCACCTATAACGCACCACAATAGCGGTGTTCAGATAGAACATACAGGTCATTTACAGTCTGTCCCACAACCAAACAATAGTAATTATGACGTTGAAAAGTCCTTGAAGGGTAATAGTTTTCATACAAGGGATGGCTCATCTAAAGTTGAGTTGTTCGAAGAAGTATGGATGTCAATGATCAGGCGGTCAGGGGCAACTGAGGACATGTCGGTGCTGACACAAGCTCTACCCATTGTCGGCATCCCTGGACAAAGCAGCGCCGATATAAGTTTCACCACTAAAGGCGGAATAGCTGCAGAGCATAATCAACTT
Source organism: Nitrospirae bacterium MYbinv3 (assembly GCA_002753395.1). GTDB lineage: Bacteria > Nitrospirota > Thermodesulfovibrionia > Thermodesulfovibrionales > Magnetobacteriaceae > Magnetobacterium. Next base: position 56,279 of record PEAB01000006.1, read on the forward strand.
GATGGTAAGGCCAGGTCTGTGGTTGAAGGGTATCTAACGTATTTTTCAAAGAAACTAAAGACGAAGTTTAGTCAATGGCTGACACACGGCTCTAAATACGTACCGGCCATGAAGCAGGTATTAGAAGAGCATAACTTACCTGGGGATCTAATTTACCTGTCTATGATAGAGAGCGGTTTCAATCTGTTTGCACGATCGCCTTCTCATGCAGTTGGCCCTTGGCAGTTGATGGCGTCAACAGCGAAGAGACTGAACCTGCAGGTCAATTATTGGGTAGATGAGAGGATGGACCCTATAAAGTCAACAAGGGCAGCCTCAAGATATTTGAGGTTTCTCTTTGATAAGTTTGGCTCATGGGATCTAGCAATAGCGGCTTATAACGCTGGAGAAAACAACATTGAGAACGCTTTGAGAAAGACAAATGCCACATCATTCTGGAAACTCTTTGCCAGCAGTCACCTAACGAACGAGACAAAACAGTTTGTACCAAAGTTCTTAGCAGCAAGCGAGATCGGTCAAAAGCCTGAAAAGTACGGTATAGACGATGTCACTACTCAAGCCCCTTTTACATTTGACGTGGTAGTTGTAGTGCCTCCGGCTACGCTTAGTTTCGTTGCTCAATCAGCAGGCACTACGGTTGAAAAGATTCGCGAACTCAACCCTGAACTTAGACAGTGGTGCATCCCCCCGTATATGCAGAAATATCGCCTAAGGATACCGGCCGGTAAGAGGGACTCCTTCCTATATGCCTATAACGCCGCAAGTGTAGGTGAAAGATACCCTCTAGCCAGCTACACCACAAGATCAGGTGATACGCTTGCATCAATAGCACGTAAATCAAGGGTACAACTCGATATACTGCGTGATCTAAACAAGCTGTCTTCTAATGGGGTGCTAACTCCAAATATGGTCATCTATATGCCACCAAACACAACTATAGTGAAGTCTAACGATGATCAAGCAAAAGACAACGTACGCCATAAAGGCAAAATACATGTAAAAAGCAAAACACGGTTAAAAGGTAAAATACATATCAATGCAAAAGAACAAAAGATGAAAGACAAAAGAGCAGTAAAAGCACATAACAACCACAAAAAAAGTATCGCCCATAACAAGCCATCACACAGCCAAAATAAACGTAGTACCTAACGTCGTTGTAAGGGGTACACACACTTTATAGAGCATTCATAAGGGGTGTCTGTTGCATCAAATGCAGCAATGATAGAAAAGAGGGGGGAGAAAGCTTTTACTAATGAGTAGTGTTGCAGTGGTTGCTATCGCAGCTACACCAGTATTGAGTCCTTTTTTAATATTAGCTGCCGGTACAGGCACAGCCGCTGTTGCATCCCAAATTGCATTGAGACTCTATAACATTTACAAAGGTGCAAAGAAGGACTCTCAAAGAGCTGAGCTAGTTGCATCCATACGCGATAACATCAAAAACACAGTTAATGAGATTAGGTTAGAGATAGACAACCTCCATACTGAGGACAGAACCCGGCTGCTTGATAGATTAAGAAATATAGAGGACTTCGACCACAGACTTCAATATGCCAACACACAACAAAGTGTTCAAGAGGCTGTTATACGATTTGGTGATCAGTATTCAATCCTTAAGTCTGACATTGAACTTATTAAGATTGAACAAGCGCAAACACAAAAAATCGTTCAAAAGTTAGTAGGGGAAATCACCTTGCAAATACTCACTATAAAGCAGTCAATTGACCCAAGCTACACACCTGAAGATATTGATATTTTACAGATGGAACTTGAATCGGCTTTAAAGCTTGATACCCTTGACAGACAATTGCAATGGATCAGGGATATACAAGTGAGACTCTCCAATGTTATCACTACAGCAAGGATTCGACAAACCGCTGATAAGTCTCAACTGAAAGAAGAAAAATACCAAAGGGGCAGCCGCTTTGCTGATAGCCCTGACAAAAACACAAACAACCAAGTGGACGTAGAGGACATTTGGGGTGAGGAGGCACGTCAGTTCTACAGTCAGATAAAAGAGCTTGATGAGGAGTACTATCATAGGCTTACCCCGTTAATAAAAGAACTCAATTACAAACCTAATTCTCAGAGACTACAACTCATCGGAACCAGCATGAAGTTATACTATGGACAAATAAAAGAGTTAACTGCAAACACAAACATCTTTAAGGATATGCTCAAGAAGCTCCTCCAACAAGCCTCAAAATACGAGGGATTTGCTGATATCTCACCTAGCATAGAGTTGTTGTTTATGAACAGATATGTACGTAAGGATCAATACGACAGCTCCGTTGCGATATTATCAGAGTTCATTATAGACGCTGAAGAACGCATGGCAAAACAAAAGATTATCCTGCGCCTTAAGGAAAACATCGAATCTCTAGGATACCCCATATTAACCGATAAAGAGCCAGAAACATTAGACAACATAGTTTTGGCATCAGACCTGTTTTCAAGGATTGAGAGTGAACAGGTCGTTTATCTCGATACGCAATGGGAAGACTACAAGGTCTTATTGAGATTAAACAATTACGGAGAGCTTACCACAAGGCTGATTAGAGTAGTAAAAACCCAGAAAGAAAGACAAAACCTCCCCACAAATCAAAGACAGAAGGATAGAGAGATTGCCATGAAATGGTGTGAGGTCTATGACAGATTCATAGAAAAACTAAGAGAGGACTATCCATCGCTTATACAAAAACTCAGAAAGGAACCACAGGATGAAAATCTAACATACGTTGTCAACAAGGAACTACTACCTTCAGGAAGAACTAGCAAACAAAAAACGCAAGTACACTCAGAACTTGGAACACGACAAACCTGATAATCTACAATCCCCTGACGATGCCACTTTAGTAGAAGACGGCAAGACGTTACGTGAAGAACTAACGCTCGTTGAGCAGAAATCATCGGCTGCTCCCCTAGGAACTCTAACAAGCCCACTTCTTTTAAATAATTTCAAGGACTTCACCATAGTAAAAGAGTTTCCAGCCAAAGGCGCAGAGGCAGACATACACCTGATCAAGCAAGGTACAAATGAATTTATCCTCAAGCTATACAGAAAGGGTCTGGCCCCAGGTATTGACGTCTTAAAGAAGGCCCAACACCTCAGCACAGCGTTTCCAGAACACATAATATCTATCAAAGACTACGGCCTAGACCAGAACTCTGGGAGATGGTACGAAATACAGGAGTATGCAAAGTATGGTTCTCTAAAGGATTATTTTAAGAATAAACCTGACGAAAACTTACTGAGAGACATTATAGTTGAGATATCTGAGGCACTCAGGGCGCTTCACAATAATGATATAATACACCGCGACTTAAAACCATCCAACATCCTGGTCAGAAGCATAGACCCTATTGTACTAGTGTTTACTGACTTTGGTGTCTCCTCATTGATTGAACACGACCATTCAAAGAAGTTCACGACCGTAAAGGGTACACCGATGTACTGGGCGCCTGAGGCATTTACCGGCGTTATTGGACCAAAGGCGGACTGGTGGTCGTTTGGCATGATCATCCTTGAGTTGCTGCTTGGCAAACATCCCTTCAGCGCCCTTGATGTAAACGTAATAATGTACACGCTTGCCACTAACGGAGTGGTGATACCCAACAACATACCTCAAGGCTTTGACCTATTGCTGAGAGGTCTACTAACGCGTGAGCCAGATAAGCGATGGGGATATCAGCAGGTCAGATGTTGGCTGGATGGCCAACGAGACATCGCAGAGTTTTACTTCAGGCCACAGGAGGAAAAGCAAATCTATCAGGTTCCATTTTCCACTGATGACAGGAAGTTTTATTCTTTGCCAGAGCTATTGGAGAGCTTTATAGAGAATGAGACCGCCTGGCAAGATGCCATTGTTTATATGCAGAGAAGGTATATCTCAAAATGGCTTTCTAAAAACGATCAGTACGGACTTGCTCTGAGAATCGAAAAGATTTTTGAACGCTCAGACATAGACCCAGATCTTGCCCTTATGAAGGTAATCTACACGTTTAACAACACCTTGCCATTTGCTATTTACGGTAAACTAATAACACCACAAAACCTTTATATATATGCAGCAAGAGTAATTCAGGGAGTTGAAACCAACGCTGAACGGCTTGTGATTGACAGCCTCCTGTGTGGTAAATTGCTTGAGTACTACGCACTGTACGTCACCTGTACACAGAAAAATGATAACGCGATGTATCAACTCTTAGAAAATCTGACAAAGACCTTCTCAAAAGAGATCTCCTACGAAAACAAACTCCAGCAAGTATTGGTGCTTAACGTGCTCCTTGAGCCTGATAAATACATCATGCCAGCCAGCATAAAGCAGGACATGTTTAACAAGGTAGACTTCATTGATCTGCACAGAAACTGCTTTATAAAAAGGGATGAATATTCGGCTGTCGCTGACAATTTTATCTTACCGGACGATATAAGACATGACATATTGAGCAACGAGTTTGAGAACTACAAGAGGGGTGTGCAAAAATTACGAGATCTACAAGATAATGAACTACTCATAACCGCAGACTATTTTAAAGGGCTATTTGCAAAATATCTTATCCCGCAAGAGATAAACGAAGGCATACACGGTCATAGTGTTGCTCAATACACTGAAGCCATACAACAACTTAACGAACTGCAAGAGCATATGCTGCTTTTAGATAAAGATGAGTACAGCGAGCTACAGAAGAAGTATGTTATCCCCGTTGAGATAAACGAGGGGATTATCAACATACAATCCGCTACCTTTAAGAAGGCCGTAAGTAATTTGAGAGATTTACAGAGAGACAATCTATTATTAACCCAGGCAGATATAAAAAAACATGCAAACGAGCATCCAGAGATATTTGACTACATCGATGGTAAAACAGATCCCCCTGAGGAAGGCTATACCTTGCAGTTAAGGACAATAATAGCTAGAAACTGGATTAAGAGACTCACGAACAAAAACAATTACTTGCAAAGATACATAGCCCTGTCCAGATTCATCAAAGGTAACGTTGAAGTCTCAAGGATACCACTACTAAAACGTCTGAGCAAAGAGCTCGATGAGGCGCTTAATTATATCACTCAGGATGACAACTACCTTTACGGTTCTACAAATCACCAATACATAGCGCTTAAAAAACTCAAGGCATATATAGAGAGTTTAGTCGAGGCGAGGGTCACTTGGGAGGGGTATGACAGAGTTATAACCGACGAACTATTTGACGAGATATCAAGTATGTCCAGGGCTATTGAAAGGAAGGCCGAACAGATAGGCAGAGGCAAGGGATTTTTCTGGAATATGGTAACTGAAGCAATCAAAGGTACATTGGATGAGAACACGTTTAATAATGTCTGCATCGATGTATACGTTAGACACCAGGCCAGGATAGACTATGTGCTTATCAAAACCACTTACAAACAGGAAGAACAGGACAAGCATCTTTCAAACTCTTAGGGAGAGACTACTAATACAATTTAACGGATTAAGAGAAGTCTTTATCTCATGAATTGCCTTAGAGCCATCATAGCCTGATTTTTAAGTGTCTTAACATATTTAAGCCGCTTGGGATCGAATGCCTTTGGATCAATATTTATCCAATCGCCATATATTAAGGCTATAGGCACCTTTTGCATCGAAACGGGGATCATCATAAAGGCCTTTGGATTATAGACTGAGCGCAGCCATGGCGGCATTCGAGTTAGAACCTCGACGTCGTTTACATTGTTTATAATAACTATAGAGTCATTATTTAGCGTTAGATTAAATACATCATTTAAGGATCTGTTGATTGGGAAACGAAACCCCTTAACTAGTCTTCCTATATCAGCTCCAAAGCCAAAACGTCCACTCATAAAAGGCTCTTTGGATTCTTTGATAGTTATGATAATTCGATTAAAACTCATTCCTCTGTAAAGGACCTCTAAAATCATACGCAAAACGTCATTTAAAGATGTACTCTCAGCCAGGGTGTCGGATACTTCTACAATCCCTTTTGTAAGAATGGCCTCAGGTGTTATAGGTTCCTCGCTGTCCTCTCCTCTTTCCTTCTTGTTGTCAATTATCTGAATAGGGCCTTTCGATACAAAACTTGTTGGCTCAGGTTCCATCATATCCATGGTGAGTTCCAACATCTCTGTACTCTTATCAGCTTTCTTTGACTTGTCTTTGCCTGTCATAAAATAGCTTAGATGGTTCAGAAAGTGGCTCTGGTCCGATTTAAAATTGTAGTTTTCACAATAGACCATTAATTCTTCGTAGGCGATCTTAAGAACGTCTTGTATCATTGCCTCATCTGATTTGAAACAATCGTCAAAGTGACGTTTAAAGGCGGTTAAAGCCTTCTGCCAGTCATCCATGTTGAGTTGTGTGTTGTCCATTAATTCGCACAACTTACTTGAAAAAATAGACAGCGTTCTTATCATTTCCAAGTCGGTATTGGGCTTATTTAGCCTGTACAAAGGGGTTTTACGCATACAAGACACGATGTTATCTGAAAACTTCCAATGCTTGGCTATCTCCATACCTATAGTGTCGTATGACATCTTTAAGACATTAATAGCCATATCCTCTTCAGAAACCTTTTGAGCAGCAGCATACTCCTTTATCTTCTTTTGTTCCTCGGGCAGATAATACCTAACCAGTAGCTTACCAAGGTCGTGAAACATAGAACATATGAAGGCTTCTTCTACCTCTTGAACGCCTAACCGCTTACCCATCTCCTTTGCTATTATAGAACACATAAACGAGGTCATATAGGACTCTCTGACGTCCATATCTATGGACTTGTCCTTAATCTTCTCAAAGCTCATAAGGGATAGTGCAGCATCTCTCACCTGATGAAACCCCATTATTTGAACTGCACGGGAGATGGTGTTGATCTTGCTCGTGCCGTGATATTTGATATAATAGGGTGCGTTAACCATCTTGAGTAACTTGTTGGACAAGGCTATGTCATCTAGGATAGTGTTTGTAAGATCAGTTATCGATGCCTCGCTGGTGGATGCCGTTTGCTTACTCACAAGGGATATCGTGCGCGTCATGGCCGGAAAATCCTTGTGCTTACTTATTGTCTCCAATAAACGCTTTAAAACTGGTATCTTTTTATCTTCAGCCACATCTACCATATATAATTATAACATATTAGTTTTAAAAAAGACAATGTGTTTTTTGGGTGCATAAGAAACTTATGGGGGACAATAAAAATTAATGGGGTCAAGGGGTCTGGTCCCCTTGTGGGTGGGTCTGAGGGAGGGCAAAGCCCTCCATTCTATTCAAAAATCCCCACGACTTTCTTATGCACCCTGTTTTTTTTATAGCAGGCTTGGATTTAATAAATACAAAACAATATTGTATTTTAGTGCTTCCAACGTGTATGCTACCCCTTGTGTAAGACAAATCCATCGTGCTATCATTATAATAATATATTAAAAGAGGTTGGGGCTATAGCAATGTATGCGTCAGAAGAGAGAGTAGACAGGTTGGAGTGTCTCATCGCTGAGGCAGTCGAGCTTCACAAGGGATTGGTTGTTCGCTTTGAGGAGAGGGATCGGCAGCTCTCAGAACAAGTTTGTCAATACATAGAACAAGCACAACGGGATAGGGATGCTATAAGCAAGGCATTTGATAGGTCTGATGCGCAGCTTGTGAAGACAGATGAACAGCTTGCAAGGCGGGAGAAGGAGACCGATAAATTAGACAAATTGGTTAAACAAACCACAGATGCTGTCAATAAGCTCACTGGTAAGTGGAGCAACTTTGTGGAAGGTTTAGTATTGCCAGCAACAAAGAAGATGTTCCAGGAGAGGGGATTCGACGTAAAGAACATCTTTAAAAGTGCCCGTAGCAGCGTAGAAGGTGCTGAAATGGAGATTGACATTATGGCAGTCAGCGACCAACATGTGGTCGCAATAGAGATCAAGAGCACATTAGGGATAGATGATGTAAACTATCACTTAGAAAAATTAGCCATCATTAAACAGGCGTTTACGACATACGCCGACCGGATTGTTATAGGTGCGGTAGCGGGCATTGTCATAAATGAAGGGGTTGACAAGTATGCTTATAGTAAGGGGCTCTTTGTTATCGGACAAAGTTGAGATACAGTCACGATACTTAATGACAATAAATTCTTACCAAGGCATTTTTAAATCTTCGCTCTCGTTGTATGTAACTATCCCCTGTTTTACAGGTTGAAACCAATCCACGGTTTAGTTTATAATCAATATAAAATGTAGGAGGTCTATATGACAAAGAAAGCAATACTGACATTACTTGCCTTGGCAATGTATCTTGTGACGGTTAGGGCAGGTTATACTGCAGAGCCGCAAAAACCCAATAATAAAGACAAGTGCCCAGTGTGTGGCATGATTGTACATCCCCATCCTCAGTGGCTTGCACAGATAATATTTAAGGACGGTTCTTATGCCATGTTTGACGGCCCAAAAGACATGTTGAAGTACTACCACAACATGGCAAAGTACAATAAGGAGAAGACCCAGGTTGACATCTCAGACATTTACGTAACCGAGTACTATACCACAAAGCCTGTAAAGGCTCAGGAGATAACCTTTGTCTCAGGCAGTGACGTTATGGGTCCTATGGGAAGAGAATTTGTCCCCGTCAGCGATGACAAGGTCAAGGGCTTTATGGTAGACCATAAAGGCGAAAAATCCATTAAGTTTGCAGATATTAAGGCCGCTGACCTAACCGACGAAAAGACTGATCACCATAAGAAAGGTTATTAAGAAATACTATGCTCAAGGCCAGACTGTTTTTGTGGTTGATAAAGATAGAGATACTGCTGCTGATCGGTCTATACATCCATTCACACTTTATGGTTGGTCTGAGGGAGCGGGAGATCTACGGTAAACGGCAATTGGTCAGAGAACTGTCCCTCACAGATATGGCCTTGTTCACGGAAGCTCGCTATACACGAGACATCTCTCAGGCAGATATGTTTACACCGTTTCAAGATTTTCCCTCTTCTTTTGACCACTTCCCTGCTGGTTCCATTATTGAACCAAATAGAGACAATGTTAGAGGTAGATGAAGAAACATTATCGAATACTTGAATATGCCCTTTCAAGCCTGCTAAGACGCAAATACAAGAACCTTGCGCTGTTTTTCATCTACACTCTAATCGTCTGTTTACTGTCATCTGTGATGTTTCTAACCCATTCCCTCAAACAAGAGGCTATAAACGTCTTCATAGATGCCCCTGAGTTGATCGTACAGCGCCTGTTGGGAGGCAGGCACGACCTTATACCGCTAAGTTACGTTGATACCATAAAGTCGTTCCCAGGCGTGGCCACTGTAACTCCACGGTTTTGGGGATACTACTACGACTCTCTCACAGGTGGAAATTACACAGTTATGGCGCTAACAAGCAACGCATCACTTAACCTCATTACTGGCCGTATGCCAGAGGAAGGAGAGTGTGCAGTAGGAAAGGGTGTTGCTCAGGCCAGACAATTAGATATCAATGACGCCCTATTTTTTACACTCGCCTCAGAACAGAAGTTGATGCTGAAGGTCGTTGGCATCTTTACTGCGAATTCAAGCGTCCTTACCAATGACCTCGTTATCTTTGACAAAAATGATGTTATACGCTTTTTTGCCTTGGATAAGGCAAAGGCAACAGACCTAATGGTAAAGATCAATAACGAATCTGAGATCGCTACGGTGGCAAATAAGATCAAACGCACGTTACCAGATACCAGACCCATTACGAGGTCTGAGATACTGCGCACCTACGAAAACGTCTTTAACTGGCGCGGGGGAATGGCTCTGGTGCTATTCTGCGGCGCCCTGCTAGCGTTTTTCATCTTTGCCTGGGATAAGGCAACGGGTCTCAGCGCTGAGGAACGGCAGGAGATAGGGATACTCAAGGCCATTGGCTGGGAGACATCTGATGTGTTAACCCTAAAATTTTGGGAATCAACGGTCATATCCTTTACATCCTTTCTTACAGGTGTAATATTAGGCTACATACACGTTTTTGAATTTGGCGGCACCATCTTTGTCCCTATTCTTAAGGGATGGTCTATACTATTCCCTCCCTTTGACCCTATGCCATATATAGATCTATACCAGATTGTTGTTATCTTTTTCCTAACCGTTGTGCCCTACCTGGCAAGTACGATAATCCCATCGTGGAAGGCCGCCATAGCCGACCCCGATACGATTATGAGGACGTAAGGGATGGTAAGGATTGAGGGCATATCCAAGGTCTACAACACCGGACTGCCTGATGAGATGCTGGCCATTACAGATGTTAGCCTAGAGATAGGACGAGGAGAGATGGTTGTCTTAAAGGGGCCAAGCGGGTCAGGCAAGACCACTCTACTGGGTATCATCGGCTGCATGGTTCGTCCAACTCAGGGTAAAGTTGTCATCAACGACAAGGACGTGGTAAAGCTGCCCGAACGCTTCCTGACGCAGATAAGACGCAAGACCTTTGGTTTTATCTTTCAGCACTTTAATCTGATCCCAGGCATAAGCGTTAGGGAAAACGTCTGTCTACCCCTATACCCAACGAATATACCCCATGCGGTGATGAAAGACAGGGTACAGGCTGTACTTAAGAGCCTGGAGATACATCACAAGATAAACACTGAGGTGACACGACTTTCAGGTGGTGAAAAGCAGCGTGTGGCCATAGCCAGGGCGCTCATCAACGACCCTGAGATGCTCCTTGCCGATGAACCAACCGCCCATTTAGACTCAAAACTATCTGAAGACCTGATAGTTATCCTCAGACGCCTGTCTGCCGAGGGTAAGACCATAATCATAGCCTCTCACGACACTATCGTCTACGATAAGCCGTATCTAAACCGCATCGTCGAAATGCGTCACGGCAAAGTCATAGATGTTGTGCTCAGAGAGCCTTTACCCGCTATCCAATAGTGATACTACATCCGGGCATCCTTGCTCTCTTTATTGGTGAAGGCTTGGTTATAGCGATGTCCCTGTACGCCTCCTTATTAGGAGTGGAGGTACTAAGACGCTGGGATATCAACAGCTCGTCTGAAGAACAGCTGCGTTTAGAAAGACGCACCTACCTGATATCCACGCTAATGATGTACGTTATGTTCTACGAGGTCCTCTCCCTATTTTTGTATATATACACCCTGGACTCAATTCACGTCATCTTTGTAGGAGCCATGTGTGCCACAGGTACACTTAACGCCAACGACATTGGCTGGTATGCCCTGTACATAAAGATTATAGTGTTTTTTCTCTCAAGCTCATGGATAGCGATCAACTATCTGGATAACAGTGCTGAGGACTATCCACTTGTAAGAGCTAAGTATAAACTGTTACTCTTGATAACACCATTTATAGTCTTTTGCGGCTTTCTTTTAGTTAAATACTTCCTAGGGCTAAAGCCAGACATAATAACATCATGCTGCGGGTCACTTTTCAGCGATGAGAGTAAAAAGGTGTCAGGTAGTCTCGCCGGCTTACCAATCAAGGCTATGATGGTTACGTTTTATGCCTCGGCAACCCTTTTGTTACCCCTGATAGTATTGTCAATAACGCTAAGAAACAGTTTTTTAAAGTACCTAACGGCTGTTAATTCTTTTGCCTTCTTTTTTATATCCATGCTATCGATAATCTCATTTATATCGATCTACTTTTATGAGCTGCCCATGCATCACTGTCCGTTTGATATTCTTCAAGATACGTATGGCTACGTAGGTTATCCCCTTTACTCAACCCTCTTTACCGGTGTGTTTTTTTCATTGATCTCAGGTATTGTAGAACCACTAAAAAAGATTCAATCGCTCACGAAGACCGTTGAAAGGGCACAGAAGATGTGGCTTGCTATTTCTGCTATAGGTATTATAGCATTTGTGACTATCTCCACCTGGCCAATCATCTTTTCAAGTTTCAAAGTGGACATGTAAACTATTATGCTTCTATAGTTTCGTACTTTCTGGATTCCTGCTTTCGCGGGAATGATAGTAAATGGCGTTTTGAGTCAGTCTATGTTATCCTTGTAATCTACGTCATTCCTGCAAGCTACGTCATTCCTGCGTAAGCAGGAATCTATTTTCTATAATCATATAAAGTGCTCGGTTGTAAAAAACTGCTCAAGTATATATGCTTACGGTTTTTTATGTTCTTTTTCGAGGTCGTTGTATTGTTTTTGCAGGTTGTTGAAGGCATCGTCCTTTCTTGCTATCTCTTCTTCGAGTTCCTTTATCTTAGCGTGGAAGTTGGTCTCATCGCCTAATGATGGGTTGGAGCTGCTGTAGAGTCTATCGTATTCCTGTTCAAGGTCGCTAAATTCTTTTTGCAGATTCTGGTATGCAGTGTCTTTTTGCGAAAGATTTTCTTCCAATTCTTTTACTTTTGTATGGAGATTAGTCTCATCGCCTAATGATGGGTTGGAGCTGCTGTAGAGTCTATCGTATTCCTGTTCAAGGTCGCTAAATTCTTTTTGCAGATTCTGGTATGCAGTGTCTTTTTTTGCCAACTCTTCTTCCATTTCCTTAATTTTTACATGGAAGTTGGTCTCATCACCTAAAGATGGGTTGGAGCTGCTATAAAGTCTGTCGTATTCTTGTTCAAGGTCGGAGAATTGTTTTTGGAGGTTATTATAAGCCACTTCCTTCTTTGATAGTGCTGCTTCCATTTCTTTTATCTTTATGGGCAGCATGGAGTCATCAGGTAGTTCGTCGTCGGATTTGCCATAGAGCCTTTTAAACTCAGCATCAAGGGCATCGAATTCTTGTTGCAGCTTCTGGTAGGCAGCTTCTTTCTTAGTCACTGTGGACTCAAGTTCCTGTATCTTTTTAGTCAGCACGTTTAGATTGCTTTCTAGAGATTTTATAACCTTCTGCATTTTTTCCTTGTCACCGTCTGTACCTCCGTAGACTGATGGTACCTTATCTATGTCTAGATCATCGCTACCGTGTCTGTTGACATTGACAAGTTCGTAATCTTCTATTTGGCGGCTAAACATATCGCTTTCCTGCTTGATAGTTGTTATCAGTTTGTCGACGCGGGAGTTGACGTTATTGATCTCCGAGGCAACCTGTTTCGGTGATTCATCGGTTAGCTCCTGAAGAGTTTCTATCAGCTTTTGGTTCATCTCTCTGAGCTTGATCAGTTCTTTTTCCAGCTCAGTGACCATCTCTTTATGGCCAAGGAGTTCAATGATAAACCTCTTTTTTGTAGCAGCCGAGGATTGCATAACCTTCTTAGACTCAACCGCTTCATTTCTTTGAGAACCGGCTGCCATCTTCTCACTATCTACAGACTGATGTCCGGTCTTAATACGCTCCAGGGCATTTGCTATGCCTTCCCTAATGATCCCGCCAAAACGGGCATACAGATCCTCCCACAGGGCAGCGCCTCCAAGGTTGCCGGTCTGTGCAGTAGCAAGGGCGGTATATATCAGATGAAGCTTTGCGGCATTTATCTCCTTGTCAACTATCGTTGCTTGCTCTACCTCACCTTCTCCCTTATTTTCATACTCCTTGCTTTCTTCTTCCAGATTTTCTACCTCACGCTTAAGATCTTCTATGAAACCTTCACTACCTTGGTCGGGATTCGATCTTCTAGAAAAACGGTTCATACTTTTATAAAAGAAATATATTGCTAGTCCCAAAAATACCACCAAAAACTCGAGTAAAAACATAAAAAGCAATGTATTTATCTTTATCATCTGTTCTTCTGCCTCTTATATGATTTAGAGAATCTTGTTCGTTCCTTTTTTCTATAATAAATTATCAGTCCTGTTAGACCAAGTATATTTATTATTATAAAATACGCAACGGAGCTTTTAAAAGACATCTCACCTTTTTTAGCAATCGGCATATAGATTAGCCGGGCATAGCGACTAAATGAGTCTTGTACCTTTTTTTTATCACGCACAGCATTTGCCGCACCATGTTTTTGGACAACAAGCGATAAAGGTCTACTCCTATCAAGGCCATTGCCTGTAGCAGTTATCTTGACTTCATAGCAACCTTCTTTCATAGGCGTAAATTGATCTGAATATAACACCTTATTCATACTACCTTCCTTTGTTCCAAGCCTTGCATTTAGGGACAACTCAGATTTATCGCCATCAGGTCCAACTATGTCAGCCTTAACCGTAATATTATGCAGCATCTCCTTGAGGTTCAATGGCAAGTCATCTAGCTTAAACCACGCCTCAAGCAGAAAAATCTTGCCAGCAACGTGATGGGTTGCTTCCTTACCTCCAAAAGCTGAGTCTTCAATGTTTGTTATTAGCTTGAGACTTGTTGAGATATATGCCTTGTTTTCTCTTCCATAACCGATGTTTATTTTCCACATTCCATGTGCAGGGTCATTTATCTTGATAGTATCAAAGAGATCTGATACTAACCAGCTTACATTGTCCATTTTATTAGTTGGTAGATACTTTACGCCATCGGGATCATCGAGGGAAATCTTGGAAGCTGGTGAGCTTTTCTTTATAACAAAGGTGATGGTTTCAATAGAGTCGTCTATATTTATTGCCTGTTTTTTTTCCAAAGGCATCATCATCGGAGACTTGAGATTTTCAAACACAGATGTAAACATCATATATATGCCCGTAGCAGAGCGGGTTTGGTAACGGTATCCACCAGTAGCCTTGTAAAACTCATCATCGGATTTTACGGATTGCTTATCTGGTTTTTCATGTCCTTTACCGCCAACTGCTATAGCAAATAACTTGATACCATTGACGGTAAGCGATTCTATGATGCTGCTCTGCTCAATCGCTTCTTCGACGTTAGATTTGGTGTCATATAAAAGTATAATGGCCTTTCCTGTCTTTCTGTCCATTTCCTTGGTCAATACGTTTACTGCGCTTTTTATAGCCTCTACGGCATTATATTTACCTGCCTGCCATGTAATATTATCAACTGCTCTAAACAGAGCCTCTCTGTTTGTGTCATTACCAATGTTTGTTAGTTCGTTTACCACCTCTGCCTTATCGGTATAACTTATGACCCCTGCCCTGTCGTTCTTACCAAGGAGGGTTACGAACATCTTTGCAGCGACTATAAACAGCCTCGAAGGATCATCCTTTTTCATCTCTTCTGAGTTTTCAACCACTATCATCACATCTATCTGCATAGCAGCATCTCCATACGCCCGGCCAGAGCTTAGGATAACACATAACACAACTATAAATATGGCATAGCACTTTTTATGTGACATGACTCACTTATATCGAAGAAACCTGATGAGAGAAGGGCGAGCGCCACTCCCCATCTGACCATCTTGCAAGGGGTACAGTTTCCTTGAGACATGGTTGTCACACCACCTTGACACTGTAATCCTGTATCTGTCCCATTGACTCATTCCTTACCACAACACTTCTTGTACTTCTTTCCGCTACCACAGGTGCACGGATCATTTCTACCTATTTTCTTGCCTTTACGAATGGTTTGTGGTGCAGTGTCATCACCCTTGTTGTAAAATACCTGCTGTTTCTTGACAACGCTGCTTCTCTTGAGATCATCCCCTGAGTGCACCTGTATATGGTACATCCTTGAGAGGTATTCAGTGGTTATCCTGTCGGTCATCTCCGTAAACATGTCAAAGGCCTCTCGCTTATACTCTACAAGCGGGTCCTTTTGGCCATAACCACGCAGACCGATACCTTCCTTAAGATGATCCATTGCTAGGAGATGGTCTTTCCACTGGGTGTCTACGATCTGCAGGAGGGTTACCCGCTCAAGATAACGAATAACCTCCGCTGTAACATTGTTTTCCTTCTCCTGATAGTACCCCTCTACTATATCTACTATATGATGGTTTACGTCGTTTAGGTTCTTAACATCTTCAAGACTCTTCTTTGTATATCCCTGCGTAATATCAAATATGCTATAGATTGTATCATAAAGGGTGTCCATATCCCATTGTTCAGGATAAGTGTTTTCAGGGCAGGCTCTCTCTACACTGTCTTGTACTACCTCATTCACCATATCTAAAGTTCTGTCTCTGAGGGACTGAGAGCTAAGGATGTCCCTTCTGAAGGAGTATATCTCCGTGCGCTGTTTGTTCATTACGTCGTCGTACTCAAGGAGGTGTTTTCTGATATCAAAGTTGTGTGCCTCAACCTTTTTCTGGGCATTCTCTATAGCGCGTGAGACCATCTTGTTCTCAATAGGGACGTCCTCCTCCATACCGAGTTTGTCCATCAACCCCGATATGCGGTCGGACCCAAATATCCTCATCAGATCATCTTCTAGAGATAGATAGAACCTTGACAGCCCTGGGTCGCCCTGTCTGCCGGAGCGCCCTCTTAGCTGATTGTCTATGCGTCTGGCCTCATGCCGTTCTGTACCCAGGATGTAAAGACCACCGGCTTGAAGCACCGTTTCTCTGTCTTTATTGCAGAACTCAATGGCCTCCTTTAAGGCATCCTCCCATTCCTGGGAGGTGTAGTCCTTCTTTGCCTTTAACATATCGTTGGCAAACCCCTTAGGGTTACCACCCAAGACGATATCGGTCCCTCTGCCTGCCATGTTTGTGGCAATGGTTACGGCCCTGCTTCTTCCAGCCTGTGCCACAATCTCTGCCTCTCTCTCATGGTATTTGGCATTAAGGACGCTGTGCGGGATCTTGACCTGCTTAAGTAAGTCTGAGAGCTTCTCTGACTTCTCTATGGAGATGGTCCCTACAAGGACTGGCTGCCCACGTTTGTAGCACTCTTCTACGTCGCGTATCACAGCCTGAAACTTGGCTTGTTCACTTTTATATATGGAATCTGGCAAGTCTCTCCGACTCATTGGTTGATTAGTAGGGATAACCAAGACCTCTAGGTTGTATATCTTCTGGAACTCCTCGGCTTCTGTATCTGCCGTTCCAGTCATGCCGGCAAGTTTGTTGTACATCCTGAAGTAGTTTTGAAAGGTTATGGTTGCCAGCGTCTGGTTTTCGTTTTCTATCTTAACGCCCTCTTTTGCCTCTATAGCCTGATGCAGGCCATCTGACCAGCGTCTGCCTGGCATCAAGCGTCCTGTAAATTCGTCGACAATTATAACCTCACCGTCTTTAACCACGTAGTCGGTATCTAATCTGTACAGGTGATGTGCCTTCAATCCCTGCAGCACGTGATGTACCAGCTCTATGTTTACGGGGTCAAAGAGGTTGTCAACCATAAGGAGTTTCTCTGCATGTGCTCCCCCTTCCTCGGTCAGGATTATGTTTTTTGCCTTCTCGTCAATGGTGAAATCCTCGTTGACCTTCATCTTAGGTATGAGTCTGTTGATCTTATAGTATTTATCGGTAGATTCTTCTGACGGACCTGATATTATCAGTGGTGTTCTTGCCTCGTCAATCAGGATGCTGTCAACCTCATCCACGATGGCATAGTTGAGCTCTCGCTGTGAGTAGTCGGAGATTTCGTACTTCATGTTATCTCGGAGATAGTCGAAGCCGTATTCGTTGTTTGTCCCGTAGGTGATGTTTGCCCGATAGGCCTCCTGCCTTGTGCAGGGTTTAAGGAAGTCGTTGCCGTCATACTCCGACTTAAAATACGGGTCAAACAGAAAGGAGTCATCGTGCTGGATGACGCCCACCGACAGGCCAAGGAAGTGATAAATTGGCCCCATCCACTGCGTATCCCTGCGAGCCAGATAGTCGTTGACCGTTACCACGTGTACCCCCCTGCCATCAAGGGCGTTGAGGTATACCGGCAGGGTGGCTACAAGTGTTTTTCCTTCACCGGTCTTCATCTCGGCTATCTTTCCCTCGTGCAGCACTATGCCGCCAATGAGCTGGACATCAAAGTGCCGCAGGCCGATAGTCCTTACAGATGCCTCACGTACAACGGCAAATGCCTCCGGCAAGATGTCATCCACGCCCTGGCCCTCCTGCAGACGAGCCCTGAGTTCTGGGGTCTTGCCTTTAAGCTGCTCATCGGTGAGGGACTTTATGTTGTCTTCAAATCCGTTTATTTGCTGTACTATAGGCGCTATTCTCTTTAGTTCACGCTCATTCTTTGTTCCAAATACCTTTTTTAATACATAACCAAGCATAATTTGATCTCTGAATACCTTCTTCCTGTTTTTATCCCTTCAACTGTCCTGACATTGTCATTAGGGGTTAATTATATCATAATTCAACATTTTTGTTCATGATAAAGTTGTAGAACGGGATCAACCCCCTTACCCTTAAAATACAACGTCATCTTGTATCTTCTTTATATTTCATGATAACTATGCTGAGCCTCTTGCAAAAGTACATGTTATGTATAATATAGCAAAAAACTCACTTTGTAAGTAGTTGATATTAAATAATATTTTGGGGGCACGATAATTGTCTGATTTGAGTTTTGCAAGAGGCTCATGCTTTTAAGCTTTCCGGATTCCTGCTTTCGCAGGAATGACACACTTGGAAAACCGTTATTACTGTCATTCCTACGAAAGTGGGAATCCATGTCTTGAACCCATAAAATAAATGGTTCTTTCTAACTTCAAGTGGGTAACCCAACGTTAGTATAATCCAGCTTACCAGTGAGCATGTAGATAATAACCTTTAGGTTTTTAAATGTGGCTCTTGCCAACTTTGAGTGGGTAATATTAACAACCCCACCTCTGAACGGTAGGGAATGAGAAATGGTAAACCTTGTCATGTTGCCTTTAATCTCTATTGTTTTCGAGAGAAAGCCTATAAAGGATAAGGCTGTAGATTGTAACCTCCGCTCTCGTTGGTCGCTAACCTTAAGTTGAGTAACACACTTGAAGTAAGAAGGAACCTTTTATTTTATCTAGTGTGTGTCGCTGTAAAGATGGCAGCTTACAAAGTAATGTAAATGATTTTTTTAAAGATGCCAGGCGTAGTGGTATTTGGGCTGAAGTAGAGAATGTGGATAAAAGCAGCATTACTAAGGCCAGAAAAAAGGTGAAATGGGAATTATTTAAACAAGTACTGCAAAAAGCGGTGGAATTAGCTTACAGTGTATGGCCTGATAACCCTAAGTATCAGTGGCATAACATGAATGTATACGCTATCGACGGTTCTAAGTACACACTACCAGCCACAATAGAAATAAGAGAGAAATTTGACCCTAAAAGCGGTTTAGACAAAGAGGGAAAAGGTTATTATCCCAAAATGTACGGTGTCAACTCTGTATGATGTATTAAGAAAGTTACCTGTAGCAAGAACGGTAGCTAAAAATGATGTGTCAGAGCGGGAAGAAGCAAAAATACTCATTAGTCATTTAAGAGATAAAAGTGTCTGTTTGTTTGATAGAGGATACATTAGTTACGATTTACTAAGCTACATTGAAGAAGAATTAAGAGACCTAACGG
>PEAB01000072.1 GCA_002753395.1 Nitrospirae bacterium MYbinv3
ATAACCATGATATACTCTCTCTTAACATGATGCTCTCCTTATCGATTTAAGTTTGGGAAACTTATTTTATCATAAGGAGAGCTAAAACTTCTTTCGTTTAGGAGTTTTGCAAGAGGCTCAGTATAAAATAATATATCTTCTTTTTAAATGAGGCAATGACCTCTGAGTAGTCGCGTTTAACGATTAACCCCCAGCCGGTTTCGGAATCAATTGGTATATACCTGTAGGCGGATAACACCTCTACCCCTCTGTAATCCTTGGTGTCAATAAACCCCTCCTGCCCCTGTGACACCTGTAAGGCATCATCTGTTGATAGTTTATACTCCAACGGTATGGCTGTACTGCCATCAGTGAGTGGGGACTTCAGATGGGTAAGAAGTAAACCTTCGCTTTCAACAAGTATAAACTCAGTTGATCTGTCTCTTTCCTCATTTCTAAGAAGCGACGATGGGATCAAGTCGCTGAATTTAATATTCATTACAACTACGTACCGTGGTATGTTGTCTTTATTTATAACATGGGACCAATAAACGTCAAGACCGTTGTCAGACTTATCGAGGGCAAAACAGACATAAGTGCCACCAGACCTTAGAGCACCAGAAAAGTACTTCTCCCCTGATATGTTTTGCATCTCCTCATAGTCTCTTGTAGAAGCTATGATGGAAGCGTTCTTTATGTCAGCTATCAGGATAAAATCAAAGATGTCGAATGTTTTTTTAAACGCGTTAAGGTATGCTTGAAGGTCCGTTTTCTTTTGTGCCGTTACGATATCTGATAGATACGATTTTGTTAGAGTGCTGTTGGCAAAGCTCTCAACGTTTGTGAGCAGGCTTGAGAGCCTTCTGACGATATTGTCTTTCTTCAAATCGGCCGCTCGGTTTATACCGGTAATGGCATCGTCAATGTATTCAGCATAATCACCATTAATGTCTGTAAAAGGTATCCCCAATAAATCAGTAAGCGTGAAAAAAGATAACAGGATTATAATAAAGAGCAGCCCGAAGGACAGAAGCATCTTCCTCCTGATACTGGAAAACAAGATAGACCGTATTTTTTTCACTGATGGTTCCTCGTTAAATCGTAATCGAACTCATCGAGTTCATAATAATTACGCATTTCGAGTAACTCATAGAGTAGCTTGGTGTCGAAGCTTCCTTGTATTTTTTCCCATTTGACGTTAGACTGTATATTACTGTATTTCACAAGAAAGTTGAACTCATCATAAAGTGGTCCATTTGATTTCAGACTGTTTTTAGGTATAACTGGCAGTTCGTTCTGCCATATCATATCACCCATTGCGATATCGGCAATCTGATCGGCGGTAATGGTTAACTTATTGTTAGAGAGTTGCTGGGAGGCCTGAAACGTCCACGTACTGGCTTGAAGTAGGTTTTGGCTGCTCTTTTTCAACCACCTTATAGCCCTTATCTCGGCTGCAAGTACATGTTTCACAGCCTCTGGGTGTTTTTGATAAAACTCCTTCAAGAAATAGATATAACCATAACTCATAAACCTGTGGATAACAACGGTGTCGGGATAGTTTTTCTCTGTAAGCCCTACGGTTGGCTCCCAAGCCGAGAAAGCAAATATCTTCTTGCTAAGCAGCGCCTTTGGCATATCGGTGACATCCATAGGGATAAGGGTAACGTCTTTCTCGGTAAGTCCTTCGTTTGATAGAGTTTTAAGCAGGGCATAGTGGGCATTAGAGCCTGGTGCATAGCCAATCCGTCTGCCTCGCAATTCCTTTATAAATAAGTATCGTCTTGAAACCACCGAGGTAAACCCATGTTGAATCAGAGCAGGGATAAAGATATCCTTTAGAGCGGCTGCACTAATGGTTGGCATGTCACCAGCTACGCCGGCCTGAAGGCTGTCGTTTTTAAGAAAACTGTTAACGTCAGAGCCCTTTAAGAATTGATAAAAAACGATCTTTATTCCCAGTTCTTCGAGTCTGTGATGCAAGATCATGTCACGACTCATAACCGATGTGATAAGACCGGCAGGCAGGTACAGAGGTTGTACACCGATATTTAGGTAATTGTCGGACTTTACAAGTTTATACAAGGCATAAGGTGTTTTAACCACTGATTCAGAGGCGGTTTCAGCAGCAGCAACAGAATTACTTCTATCCGCTAGAAAGAAGAGTATGCACGACACCACAACCACAGCAATAATAAGGTAAACGAACTTCAAAGGTGTATAAGGTCTGATGTTGTCTACTGACTGTATAGTCTTTTTTATAATATACTTCCTGGACGTTGTCAAACTTCACTGCACAAAGAGCTAGACAAGGTAGCCAATGTCATACAACGTTTTATTCTACGTTTACCCATGACTTAAGTATATCAAAACATGAACTTGAATGCAATTATTATTGCTCTGAAGCAAGCGATAGTATCTGCTGTGGATAGGGTGAACTAACCAACGGGGGAGGAGGCGTATCCATTCCCTTTACTTAACAAGCCCCAAGAGCTTATACAACAAATCAAGCGCCTTGGAGTTAGTCAAGATAATGACAAAGATGAGAACAAGGAAGTATAGTCGTATTTTTGCTTCAAGCAATGATAAGTCTGCTTTTGTGGCATACTCGTTTTTAATCTCTGCAAACTCTTTTCTAATCTCCGACAAAAGTTCTTCTTTACTTGTTTTCCACTTGTATTCGGTGACATCTGAAATCGTTGTCTCAATGGTCTTGACAACCCGTTTGGCATCCTCACGGCCAAGGTTCTTCTCAAACGACTCATATACTTCTAATGGTAACGTTACTGCCATAGCTTTATTATACTCAGTGCTCAGGGGTTAATCAACCCCCCTTGCTCTTGCTGCCCTTGCTGGCTAGGTGCGACCCCCTTGGTCATTTGGGGGAGGGGTTATCCTTAATGCTGTTGACTTAAGCATTATGTAGATGCACGTAGATAACATCTTAAGCAGCAACGCTCGGCATTTACGGGGTCAAGGGGACTGGTCCCCTTGTGGGTAGGTCTGAGGGAGGGGGTTGCGAACCCCTGCGTCAGTAGGCAAAGCCCTCCCTTTTTTTTATATCTTCACAGCCTTAAGTCAACAGCATTAGGGGTTATCCTCTCCCTGCCTTACTCAACTTGTCAATCAATCTGTCTGTAATGTATTTTCACGGTAAGTTCTTAAGTAACCTAACCTCTTGTCAGTCCTGTATTTGAACACACCTGACCATGTCGAGCTTTTTAAATCTCATACAGCCATTACAGGAGATACAGTCTGCCTTTTCTTTACCGTCGCGGAACTTATCAGGGAGATCTGGTTCACGGATAAGCGCCCTGGAGAGGGAAACAAGGTCTGCACATCCACCTGTGAGGAGTCCCTCTGCAACGGCCTTACTGCGTATACCGCCAACTAATATGACAGGTATCGTCAACTCTTTCTTAAACATGACCGCTGTTTCTTTAAAGTAGGCCTCATCCTCTGGTTTTAGGATGTTCTCCCTGGCGGCCCTGAGGTCTGACTCGTACATCCCGCCGCTTACCTCTATGGCGTCAATGCCTAATTCCTGCAGCTTTTTTGCTATTGACAGGCTCTCCTGCGGGTGAAGACCGCCTGATTGAAGAAAATCATCCGAATTCATCTTTATCAAGACGGGGTACTCTGTACCAACCCTCTCCCTGATGGCCTTGACTACCTCCTGAAGGAAATGAAATCGCCGTTCTTCATCCCCGCCCCAGTAATCGTCTCTCCTGTTTGTATGAGAGGAGAGAAATTCACTGATCAAATAACCGTGTGCCCCGTGTATCTGCACGCCGTCAAAGCCTGCTGCCTGTGCCCTTTTAGCGGCGCTGCCAAATGCCCCGATCACCTCCCATATCTCCTGCTCCGTCATAGCCCGCGGTGTAACCTTCAGCAGCGGTTCATAAACCTCAGAAGGCGCTATCGGGGGATTATCGCCTAAAAGTTCAGGGTAACACTGCCGTCCGCCATGTACTAACTGCATGATGACCTTGCCGTCAAACCTGTGTATAGCGTAGGCCAGACGCCTTAACCCGGACACATAGACATCATCGTAGATGCACATAGCCCGCTCCACGGAGAGACCCGATGGGTGTACCACTACGTTGCCGGTTATTATCAAGCCAACACCGCCCCAGGCAATGGCCTCATAAAACTCTATAAGGGCATCAGTGACAAAGCCACGCTCATCTGCACGCTTTTCATAGGTAGCAGAGCGGACCAGCCGGTTCTTTAACTTTAGGTCCCTTAAAAAGAAGGTGTCAAACAACATAACACGTCCCTCTACTTAGTAAAACTAATAAGCGAGGCATCATACTGCTCCGGCTTCTCAAACCCCAGGAGGTTGCAGATGGTGGCCGCCACATTACTCAGACCAGGCCCGTCTACCTTGGCCATCCTATACTCTGAGTTATAACCAAAGTCAACGATCACAAACGGTACCTTGTTTAACGTATGTGATGTCTTGGGCGTCTTCTTGCCCTTCTTTACCTCAAACATCTCATCGGAGTTACCATGATCGGCCGTTACTATGACGACGCCTCCTAACCCCTCAACGACGCTCAAGAGTTTGCCCACACACTCGTCCACGACCTCAACCGCTGTGATAGCCGCCTCCATGACGCCAGTGTGTCCGACCATGTCGCCGTTTGCGAAATTGAGCCGTCCCCATTTGTATCTGCCTGATTCTAGAAGCTCAATAGTTTTTTCAGTAATTTCGTAAGCCTTCATCTTTGGCGCCTGATCAAAGGGTATCTTATCTGATGTGATTTCTATGTAGGTCTCTAAATCTGCTTTTATATAGCCAGACTTGTTACCGTTCCAGAAGTAGGTAACGTGTCCGTATTTTTGAGTCTCCGATATTGCAAACATGGTTATGTCCTCTGGGGCGAGGTATTCTGCGATGGTCTCTTGAATTAACGGGGGCTGCACGATGTAGTTTTTTGGCACCTTGGCCTCTGAGTCATACTCCATCATGCCAGCGAAGAAGATGTCAGGAACACTGCCCCTGTCAAAGCGCTTAAACTCATCGCCGCCGTCAAAGGCCTGTGATATCTCGATAGCCCTGTCGCCTCTGAAGTTATAAAGCACCACGCAGTCTCCATCCTGCATCTTGCCAACCGGATTACCGGCATCGTCCACTATTACGAAGGCGTCCATGTACTGATCATCGACGTTTTCATTGTAAAAGGTGTTGACGGCCTCCTCGCAAGACCTGAACTGACGTCCTATGCCGTGGACGTGGGCGTCCCATCCGCGCTTGACTATGTTCCAATCGGCGCCGTATCTATCCATCGTGACGTTCATCCTGCCGCCGCCGGAGGCTATTACGTAATCAAAGCCCTTTTCGCTGCGAACCTTGTTGAGGAGTTCCTCTGTTGGTGTAACGTAGGTCATGGCCGTGCGTGGTCCAACGTCTCTGCCGTCTAGGAGCGGATGTACCCTGACCTTTTTGATGCCCACCTCGGCCAGCTTGTTGATCATCTGATAGAGGTGATTTATGTTGGAGTGTACGTTTGCATCAGATAACAGGCCGATGAAGTGTACGGCTCCGCCATTGTTTGCGCGTTGGACTATCTGCTTCCAGGGTTTTCCCTCAAATACGGCCCCTGTGGCAAAGTCCTCGTTGACTCTCTTGGCGCCCTGGAAAAACACCCTTCCTGCCCCAAGTGCGTTGTGTCCCACCTCACTGTTGCCCATGTCCTCATCCGATGGCAGGCCAACCGCCTCACCGTGTGCTGCGATAGGGACAAAGAACTCGCTCTTAACCAGTTTGTCCAGCGTTGGCGTCTTTGCAAGATGTACAGCGTTACTGTCATCCTCTCTGCCAAGCCCCACGCCATCCATTATAATTAGTAGAAGCGGCCCCTTGCGACCCTTAAAACCCTCAATACCCTTCAGTCTTTCCATTTATGTCTTCCTCCTGATCTATATTTCATTGTCTTTAAACCGTGCATTTTGGTTAAATTAACTATTATATATATTATGACTATCGTAAAATATAAAGCAAGTCAATCTGAACCACGGGTGCATAAGAATTTCATGGGGGACAATAAAAATTAATGGGGTCAAGGGGACTGGTCCCCTTGTGGGTGGGTCTGAGGGAGGGCAAAGCCCTCCATTCTATTCAAAAATCCCCACGACTTTCTTATGCACCCTGAACCACGATTTAACGGATCAAGGGATTACCAGGATTAATTAAAATCTATACTTTTGCAGTGTTTGGATTCCTGTTCAGGTCAGGGGCAGGTATAGAGGAGCTAAATACGCCATTTACTGTCATTCCTGCGAAGGCAGGAATCTATTAGCTTGTGGATTGCCCTGTCTTGCAACGGCAATCCACAAGACGACCCATAAGTTTCTTATACACCCACCTTAAAAGTTTCGTTGCCTTAACGTTAGATAATATGCTAATGTAAAGAGCATTGACTTTTGCCTTTGAGATGTATTTGTATTGAGGTTGATTATGAGTGAACAACAATATGACAGGAGTGATTTAGAGGCTGTGAGGTTAAAGAAGGTTGTTGTTTATCTTCAGGCACAACAGGAGCTTAACAAACTCACTAAGGCTCACCTAAACAGCGTTATTGCAAACACTAACGAGGCTGTTGTCTTGATCATGGAGAGGCTATTTCCATCCATAACGCTTTTAAGCAACATAGTAGAGAGGTTTGAGACCTCATCGGGGAGGAAGAAGAAGGTTAAATCCCCGTTTGATGAGATTGTCCAAGAGAATAAGGAGCTTATCAAAGGTCTGAAAGACTTGACGGATCTGTGCAGTCTTGACGACATTGAAGGAGCTGCGGCAATAAGCAGGCGCTCTATCTTTGAGAATCTCAAAAAGCAGATAACGAGGCTCGACAAGGCCCTTACAAGGATAAAGACCTCCGGGAACCGTTTGATCGTGGGTATTGTCAATGAGCTGAGGAAACTCTCAGACGGGCTTAACGATGTTGTCTGTCATCTTCAGTTTCAGGACATTACGCGGCAGCAGCTTGAGATAGTCTGTAAGTATTTGGATGATTCTGATCAATACATAGATCTCCTTTGCGAATGTGTATGCCGCGGGGATGCGCATTGCGAGCATATTTGCTCTGTGCCAGAGTTTGACGTAGACTCTATCCACAAGTATTACGTCATGGAGATCCAACGCGAGGTGCACAGACAGGTGCGCGGAGGGGCTTGAGGTTTGACAGAATAAATTGTATGCTTGATATAATCGAGTTTAGTCAACATTTGTTATTGAAAATACACGTTTTAGGTCTTCATGGATTCAATGTATCATTGGATAATATCAGAGACGTATTAACTAAGCCAGATAAAATAGAGACTTGATATAAAGGAAGGTTTGTTGCTCAAAAGGTTTGGGATAGAGAACATGTAATAATAGTTGTTTATGAAATAATAGATGAAAAGATATTTGTAATAACGGTTTATCCAGGAAAGAGGGCAAGATATGAAAACGATTAAGTACAGTAAAGATGTAGACATCCTCTTAATTGAGCTTTCAGATAAAGCGATTGAGTATGGAGAAGATGAGGGGCAATTTATAATTCACTACTCAAAAGATAGGGAACCGGTACTTATCGAGATCCTTGATGCTAAGGATTTACTTATAAAAACCCTAACAAGCATAATACAAGAGAAAGAAGTCGTTATGTCGTAATTGTGAAGCTATGAAGAAAATCGCAGTTATAAACTTTAAGGGCGGCGTAGGAAAGACTACGATCGCATGGCTGTTGGGAAAGTATGCCTCCCAAGACCAAAAGAAGAAGGTCTTGTTGTTTGACGTCGACGCCCAGATGTCGCTAACACAGGCATTAACGCTTGACAATGATGCTGTTAGTTCGATCGACACTGATTTTAGATATTGGCAGAAAAACTCTCAGACTATTTCGGAAGTGTGGCAAAGCTTTATTAATGGTAATAGGGCTTTAGTTGAAAATTTTGATGTAGATTATCAGAAAATTATATATTCGAATCTATCCGATAACCTTCATTTTGTACCTTCCGTTGAGGGCTTATATTACCATGAAATAGTTCGTCTTGTTAAACCAGAGGTAATAAGACCATCTTACGAGTTTGTAACACAATTAGTAAATAAATTTGAAGAATCAACTAAACAATCAAATGTAAAGCCATATGATTATATTTTATTTGATTGTCCACCTTCTCTGAGTATATTAAGTTTATCTGTCATACATTGCGTTGATATGTTGTTAATACCAATAAATCCAGATTTCTTTGCCATCAAAGGTCTTGTTTTACTCTTAAAAGATGTATTATGGGAGCTAAAAGAACAAGAAATATTTCAACGTGAAAAATTTCCACTGATTTCTGTATTAATGAACAAAGCAAAACCTGGCACAAAGGCTAATACCTTTACTAAAGAAACTAATAGATATTTCGATGATGCAAAATATCGTACAGATGAGTTTTCAAAGAATTACACATTTGATGTAAAGTGTTTAAATAATTTTCTAAGCGAAAGCGTTTCAGTAAAAAGAGTTTTTGAAGAACAGATTACTGCAGAAATAAAAAAACAGTTAGAGAAAATCTGGAATGAATTAGCATAATGGAGGTTTAATTTTGGTAGATCAGGATAAGGAAAGACTATATAATATTGAATTTATTTTAAAAGACATAAAGGATCATATTGTAAAGCCCATTATGGATCATATTGATAAGTCTATAAAGGATTTGGAGGAGCGTCTTACAAGAAAGATCGAATCTAAGAATAAAGCTAAATCTGCGTTTGTCAAAACGCTTGATTTTGATGAATTGCTCAAAGATTGGAGTGACGATAAAAAAGACGTTGTTAAAGAAGAGCTAAAATCAAAGAGTTATAATAACATTCAGTTGAAAGATTTGTGTGCTAAAAACAATATAAAAATTAAAGCAAGACCCACTAAAGCACAGATCATTGAAGCCATCATATCAGAGCTAAACAGGCGTTTAGAAGCTGAAAAAGAACCAGAAATACCTTTAGAAGAAGTAGAAGGGCTTCGACAAAAATTCAACGAATATTCACGAACGTGGGCGTCAGCAAAGGAAAGAGAAGAAGAGAAACAGAACGAAGAAGAGGTGATGGATGAGCTTAAAAACCTATCTGAGGAATATATAAGGCGTTTATTTGATGCAAATCACCTAGAAGTCAAAGGTAGTTTATCAAAAGAAAATATGCTCAAGGCAATGTATGCTAAATTCCGTGAAAGAAGAAGATATTAAGTCTAATTAAATGAAGGTTCATAGAATGAACAATACTTTACGGGGTCAAGGGGACTGGTCCCCTTGCGGTGGGGTCTGAGGGGAGGCAGAGCCTCCCCTTCTCTATTTCTCTTCTTCTTTATAAAGGGGGTTGGACGTGTTAAAGATTGTAGTGTTATTTTTTAGTTTTGTGGTTCTGTTTTCAGGCCATGTCTATGCAAGCGATAATGCCACGGTGGAGTCGTTTTCCCCAGAGGGGATTGTAAAGAGCGTCAGACAGGTGACAGTGCGGTTTTCTGAACAGATGGTGCCATTTGGCGACCCAAGACTCACCAGCCCATTTGCCATCGACTGCGCCCCAAAGGGGACCGGCCGATGGGTAGACAACAAGATATGGGTCTACGACTTCGATAAGGACCTGCCAGGGGGTATTCAGTGCAAGTTCACGCTAAAACCCGATATAAAGACGCTTGCGGGCAGACCAATTGAGGGCACAAGGGAGTTCTCCTTCTCCACCGGCGGACCTGCAATCATAGAGATGCGACCATATGAAGGCAACGAACGCATAGACGAAAAACAGGTATTTATACTTATACTCAATACAGAGGCAGATGAGGACAGCATCATCAAAAACACTTATTGCTCCATTACCGGCGTAAATGAAAGAGTCGGAATCAACATAATCAAGGGTGAGGAACGCCTCGACTACATAAAAACAGCCTACAGATACAGTACCAAGAAATACACAAACGCAAGAACCGTCGTCGTATCATGCAAACGGAACTTTCCACCCAATACAGTCGTAAAGCTCATATGGGGTAAAGGCGTTAAAAGCCACAACGGCGTGCCCAACACAGACGACAAGACGCTGGCCTATAAGACCAGAGCCGAGTTTACAGCAACCTTTAGCTGCATGAGAGAAAAATCTGGCAAAGGATGTATCCCCGTAACCGACATGTACCTCAACTTCTCAGAAGGTATTAAAAATGCCGTGGCAAAACGTATCATACTAAAGAGCATCGATGGTAAGATCATAAAGAACACCACAGCAACCAGTGTGAAAGACAACGATGACGAGGATTTCACAAGCTATGTAAACTTCAAAGGGCCTTTTCCTGAAAATACAAAGTATACAATCGAGTTACCACCAGGTGTAAAGGACGACTCAGGCAGGCCGCTGTCCAACCAAAACAAGTTCCCTCTTGCAGTAAGCACTGAGTCATACCCACCCTTAGCAAAGTTCACCTCGCGCTTTGGCATCATAGAGCTTAAGGCAGGAGCCATACTGCCCTTAACCGTAAGAAACATTGAACAGGAACTTAAACTCTGGCTAAGCAAGACCGGCCAGGACAAGGCATCAACTAAACAACAGCCTATCACAACAACCAGCGATGCAAAGGACTCCGACAAAACCAAGAGCGGCTCCATTAACGGCAAGATCCATAAGGTTGCCCTGGACGACGATGAGGAGGTTATAAAGTGGCTAAACACCATCGCCTCAACAAAACGTGAAACCCCTATACTGAAGAAGAGTACAGGGGTAGAGGAGATCAAGATACCCCGAACTGAGGGCGCCAAGGCATTTGAGGTCATCGGGATACCGTTAAAGAAACCAGGGATGTACGTAGTCGAGCTTGAAAGCGAGCTACTTGGGTCGTCGCTACTTGCCAAGCCAGCGCCCATGTATGTCCCCACAACCGCGCTAGTTACCAATATGGCGGCACATTTCAAGTGGGGCAGGGAGTCCTCCGCCGTATGGGTTACATCGCTGGATGAGGCTGAACCGGTAAAAGATGCCTCCGTAGTTATAAGAGACTGTAACGGAAAGGTCAGATGGAGCGGTAAGACTGACTCCGACGGCATAGCAAGGATAAATCAAGAACTGTCCTCACATAGTAGATTGCCACTGTGTAAACACAAAAAGTTCAACTACAGCGAACTAGAAAGCTCGCTGTCTAACATAGACGGCGGTCTGTTTGTCTTTGTAAAGAGCGGCGAGGACATGACCTTTACGCACTCGTCCTGGAAGGAGGGCATAGAGCCGTGGCGTTTCAAGATTGAGAATGAATCTTGGCAGCAATACGGAGGTTACGGGGTTAGCTTTGAAAATAGAGGGCTTGCCGCCCACACCATATTTGACCGCACACTTATCAGGGCAGGTGAGACGCTCCACATGAAGCATATACTAAGAGGGCTTACTACTAAAGGTTTTGAGTTCTTGCCAAAGTCAAAGGCCCCTAAGAAGATGCTTATCAGACACATGGGCAGTGAGCAAACCTATGAGCTTGCCCTTAGGTGGACGCCTTCAGGGAGTGCCGAGTCAACATGGAAGATACCAGAAGATGCCAAGTTAGGGGGATATGAGGTCTTAATCGAGGCCGAGGTTTGGGGAGAAAGCAAGGATAAGACAACCCTTCTATCTGGGGGCTTTAGGGTTGAGGAGTTCAGGGTACCCATGATGAAAGGCATTGTTCAAGGGCCGGCAGAGCCGCTTGTGGGGGTGACGGAGGCCCCGGTGGATGTGGCCGTGACATATCTCTCCGGCGGGGGAGCCTCTGAGCTGCCAGTTAAGCTGAGATCGGAGGTTCAGCCTAAGTCTGTTGTGGTGCCAGATTACGATGAGTTTTCATTCTCCACCGGAGGTGTCACCGAGGGCGTTGTTCCGCCCTCTGAGCAGGATGTATCACAAGAGTCCTTCGATGAACAAGAGACAGAACAGGACGGTTTGGCAGGTACAGAACCTCCCTCAGAAGAGACAAAGAGACGGGCAAGGATGCACAGCATAGACCTTACACTCGATAAGGCTGGCGCAGCACGTACAAAGATCACAGGACTACCCGTTATCGATACCCCAAAGGATATCTTGGCAGAGCTTGAATACAGAGACCCTAACGGTGAGGTTCAGACCGTGTCCTCAAGGATTGCCCTTTACCCTTCAAAGTGGCTTATTGGGATAAAACCGGAGGGATGGACGGTCTCAAACGAATCACTTAAGTGTCAGGTTGCTGTTGTAAATATAAATGGTGCAGCCACTGCTGATAGAAGTAAACCAGTTGTCGGGGCCAACGTTGTCGTAGAACTCTTTCAACGTAAGACCTATACGCACAGAAGGCGGTTCACAGGAGGGTTTTACGCCTACGAACACATGACGGAGTTCAAGAAGGTTGGCTCACTGTGCTCTGGCAAGACCAATGAGCGTGGGATACTGACGTGTGAGGGCAAGAGTCCAGTCTCTGGCAGCGTCATCTTTCAGGCTAAGACGGTTGACAACGTGAATAAAACATCGGTAACAAAGCAGGAGGTATGGGTAGCCGGCAAGGACGACTGGTGGTTTGAGACAAAGAACGACGACCGCATAGACTTTCTACCAGAGAAAAAACGCTATGAGCCTGGGCAAACGGCAAGGTTTCAGATAAGGATGCCATTTAGTACAGCAACTGCCCTTATAAGCGTTGAAAGGGAAGGCATCGTAGACGTCTTTATAAAAAAGCTATCGAGAAAGTCCCCTGTGGTTGAGATACCTATAAAGGACAACTACGCACCCAATGTCTATGTCTCTGCCCTTGTTGTGCGCGGCCGTGCGGGGGATGGTAAACCGACCGCACTGTTTGACCCCAATAAGCCAGCCTATAAGATAGGATTGGCTCAGATAAACGTGGGATGGCAGCCTTACACCTTAAAGGTGGATGTGTCGGCAGACAAGGAGGTCTATAAGGTTCGTCAGAAGTGCACCGTCAAGGTCAAGGTGCGCACGGCCTCTGGCCCCGCCACTGTAAAGGGCGAATCTAAAAACATTCCGCCAAAGGGGACGGAAGTTGCCATAGCCGCCGTGGATGAGGGGCTGTTGGAACTCAAACCCAACGACAGTTGGAAGCTGCTTGAGGCAATGATGCAGCACAGGCCCTATGAGGTTGAGACGTCAACGGCCCAGATGATGGTGGTTGGAAAACGTCACTTTGGCAAGAAGTCTATCCCTGCAGGAGGCAGCGGCGGTAAGAGCACAACAAGGGAGCTCTTTGATACGCTTCTGTTGTGGAAATCCAACGTGGTTTTGGATGACAATGGTGAGGCGATAGTTCAGGTTCCACTAAACGACTCGTTGACGTCATTTAGGATTGTGGCGGTTGCAACCGGTTCAACTGGGCTTTTTGGCACAGGTCAGACATCTATCAGGACAACACAGGATCTGATGCTTCTGTCCGGCCTGCCGCCACTTGTCAGGCAAGGTGATAAATTCAGAGCTGGCTTTACCGTCAGAAACGCCTCTGACAATGACATGAACGTTGAGGTTAAGCTCACAAGCAAAGAGGATAAAAAGGCTCAAGCGCCTATAAATGTTACCATCAAGGCTGGTGCGGCAAGCACCGTTGGATGGGACATTATCGCACCGGCAAAGGATAAGCTCACCTACGAGGTGTTGGCCAGACAGACCGACGGCGAGGCATCTGATAAGCTCAAGAGTTCACTTAAGGTCATCCCTTACTACAGGGTACGAACTCTACAGGCAACGCTCAAGCAGCTTGAGGGTGCATCAAGCATGGATGTGGAAAGACCCAAGGACGCTGTCTCTGCCCAAGGCGGGGTTAAGGTTACACTAAGGTCTACGCTTGAGGGATCGCTCGTAAGCGTTACCGATTATATGAGGCAATATCCCTTCAGTTGTATGGAGCAGAAGGTATCAGTGGCTGTGGCGCTCAAGGATAAGGCGCGATGGGAAGATATCGTTGATGAGATGCCGGCCTACCTGGACACCGCCGGACTTCTTAAATACTTTCCAAGTATGCTAAATGGAAGCGAGGTGCTGACATCATACGTGTTGTCGATAAGCCATGAGGCCGGTTACGAAATCCCCGATACCATCCTCACATCTTTTATTGGGGGTCTTAAAGGGTTTGTGGAGGGCAAGGTCATCAGGCACTCAGCCCTGCCAACAGCCGACCTTTCGATCCGAAAGATGGCGGCAGTAGAGGCACTCAGCCGCTATGGGGCAGCCGATAACGCCCTTCTTGCTTCTATTTCGATAGAGCCAAACCTCTGGCCTACCTCAGCAGTCATAGATTGGATAAACGTACTTAAAAGGGTTAAAGGTATCCCTGATGCAGATAAGAAACTGACCGAGACGCTGCACATCCTGCGCAACCGGATGAACCTTCAGGGTACCACGATGGGATTTTCCACGGAATCCACAGACAACCTATGGTGGCTTATGACCACGCCTGACCTTAATGCTGTAAAAACACTTCTTACCGTCTTGCAGATGCCGCAGTGGAAGGAAGATGTGCCCCGTATAGTAACAGGAGCGATAGGCCGGCTGAGGAAGGGCAGGTGGGATACCACGCTTGCCAACGCGTGGGGTGTCGTTGCTATGGATCGTTTTGCCCAGACCTTTGAGAAGGAACCGGTTACTGGTCAGACTGTATCGGCACTTGGAGGCCAGACAAAGACCGTTGAATGGGCGGAGGCCAAGGGACCTGCCAGCTCTCTTTTGAAGTGGTCAGACAAAAAGGAGACTTTAACTGTCACCCACAACGGATCTGGCAAACCGTGGCTGACGGTACAGTCCTTAGCGGCTATACCGTTGAAGGAATCATTTTCAAGTGGTTATAAGATAAAAAAGACTGTAACCCCTATAGAGCAAAAGGTAAAGGGTAAGTACACCAATGGGGATGTTGTAAAGGTGCATCTTGAGTTGGATGCCCAGGCTGATATGACGTGGGTGGTTGTAAACGACCCCATTCCTGGTGGCGCTACGATCCTTGGAAGTGGTCTTGGGCGGGATTCCTCCCTGCTTGCGAAGGACACTGGCGGTAAGGGATGGGTTTGGGAGGCCTTTAGGGAACTTTCTTTTGAGGGGCTTCGGGTGTACTACGAGTACGTCCCCAAGGGCAAGTGGAGCATTGACTACGTGATTAGGCTCAACAACGAAGGAGTTTTTCAATTACCAGAAACACGCGTAGAGGCACTATACGCACCTGAGATGTTCGGAGAGATACCAAATACCAACTGGGAAGTGCAACATTAGGAGCAAGAAGGGGGGGCGCTCTGCCTACTGACGCAGGGGTTCGTACCCCCCTCAGACCTGATGCGTTAATTTAAGGCTGTGAAGATGCAAAAAAATAGAGAGGGCTTTGCCCTCCCTATCCCCTTCCACAAGAGGACTCGTCCCCTTGACCCCATTTATTTTAATATAAATTTGTCGTTGAATAAAGTTGTGCGTTTGTGTATAATAATCTTTAGAGACAGCCTCCTTAGCTCAGTAGGATAGAGCACAGGATTCCTAATCCTGGGGCCAGAGGTTCGAATCCTCTAGGGGGCATCTTACTTTCCAAGCACACAAGCCAACCCATACGGTATCACAGAGTATCAAAGGGTGTCACCAGGTATCAAAACTGCTCGCAAGATGCAAACAGTGGATGCAAGAATGCGGACAAAACGCTAGCACCCCTCACCGGTGGAAACCGTTGATTTTCCTCATAGCACAGTATGATGCTATGATGCAGCGTACCCAAAATCAACTACCATTAATATTCCATTGCAGTTATTAAGTTTTTCTGAATAACACCCCCAGTCTGTGAAGTAGGCTTGACAGGCAAGCCCTCCAAACGTAGATTCCGTCTCACAAAAAACACCTCTGCACGTGAAGTAGAATTCTCTGGATTTTTTCTTCTGCGCTTGCTTATAGTGTGACTGGGGTGCTAACACATCAAACGATGACCGACTAAGGAGGCGACTGGACAGAACATGGCGGATGGACAGAAGAAGGCGAAAGTGATCAGTTTTATAAACTTTAAGGGCGGCGTGGGCAAGACGTCTAATACCGTCAACATAGCAGGGGAATTGGCTCACAACTTTGGGAAGAGGGTGCTCGTGATAGACATGGACCCACAGGCTAACGCTTCAGTGTGGTTGATGGGGGAAGACCGTTTTTTCGATATGTACAGAAGAGGAGCGCCACCACGACAAACAGTTTTACGTCTTTTTACAGCAGTAAAAAATAGTAGAAGATACGACATTGACGACGCCATCATTAAAAACGTTTATAAAAAAGATAGCATAGCGCCTGTAAATCTGGATTTACTGCCTGCAGAGTATGGAATGATAAATTTAGATCTGCGACTTACATCTGGTCTTGCTCTGTCAATATTAAAAACGATTCTACACAATGATGGTAGATTTCCTCTTATACGTGATAGATATGATTTCATCTTGATTGATTGCCCTCCCTCTCTTTCTATATTAACTTGTAACGCCTTGTTAGTATCAGACTTTTATATTGTACCAACCATACCTAATTATCTCTCACGCATTGGGCTTAACATCTTATCCTCTAAAATTAAGGAAACTGTCGCAAGTTTTAAACCTGACCTAATACTGTTAGGTATCATCCTTAATCTCGGTAATCCTCAAGCTCAAGCATATCACAACGCGGTCAGAATGATTGAAAGGGACTTAAAACATTTAAAAGAAGAGCAGATTGTTGACAATGAAGCTAAAATATTCAAACCACCTATACGCAATCTAATTGGAATAGCTGAAGCAGCAGAGAATAATATACTTTTATTTGATGCCAATGGGGGGAATTATGGTACACCCAAAGATCTATATCAAAAATTAGCACAAGATATTCTATCACATCCATATTTATAAGGAGGATTTATGAGTAAAAAAGATAGTGTATTTCGTATAGAAGAGATAAAGAAGTATCTTGAGAGAAATAACGACAAAAAGATAGAAGAAAGTATTTTAGTCCATATTAAAGACATTGAAGACGTAATTGCAGAGGCAATTGCCAAGGCATATGATGTTAAGAAAAGATTATTTGAAGGCAAGGAGCAAAAACAGATAGATACTATCTTAAAAGATAAATTTCATTTTAAAAACAACAATGAAATAAAATCATTCATGAGATATCTTGATGATGAGTTAGATACAACTGGGATGAAAAGACCTCAAATAGCTGGGCTTATTTTCGAAAAACTAACCCCTGGGATTGAAGAAAAAAGAGAAAAGCTTTCTGGCATTAAAAGCGAAAATGAGTTGTGTGAATGGTTTAGTAAAAATCTTAAGACTATTGAAAAAGTTCGGGGGTTTTTAGAAGGTATAGTAAAACCACAAATTACCAAATACAAACAAATTAAAACAATAGCTAAACACACTTGGCCAGAGATAAAGAACTGGAAACCTTTTCTAAAAGGAAAGTTGTGAAGATAAAAGAAAGACATATCGTCAGATTAATATCCCTACAACGACACAATATAAGATATATGGTAGACAATTGG
>PEAB01000073.1 GCA_002753395.1 Nitrospirae bacterium MYbinv3
ACGCAGGAATTATTCCATCAAAAAGACATCGTCCTGTTGGAAAAGAAAGTGGAAAAACAAGCCACATCGAAAGATTTAATTGTACAATGAGACAAAGAATATCCAGATTAGTCAGAAAAACTCTTTCTTTTTCCAAAAAAATAGAGAACCACATTGGAGCAGTATGGTATTTTATCCATCATTATAATGCTTCC
The DNA here is from genome assembly GCA_002753395.1 of Nitrospirae bacterium MYbinv3. Classification (GTDB taxonomy): domain Bacteria; phylum Nitrospirota; class Thermodesulfovibrionia; order Thermodesulfovibrionales; family Magnetobacteriaceae; genus Magnetobacterium. Next base: position 195 of record PEAB01000073.1, read on the forward strand.
CTAGTTAGCCCATGAACTAGTATCACTACCTTTACAGGACTACCCTATTTTCAAGAGCTACATAAAATGCTGGTTTACAAAAAAGTGCAAAAGTATAGCTTTAATAAAATACTAAAAAAATAAAACGACACGAAATAAGCAAGAAGAGGTCATATCACTGCTTTAGGATTTTTCTTAATTCTCCGCTATAGATTCGTCGTTCATTGACCGGTGTTGGGATCTTTACCTCCGGCCAAAACACCTGAGGCTGTGCCCCCTCCATTGCAGCAGGAGAGGGTGTGGGGTCCACCATGCTAATGGCGTCTATCATGTCAATCCCCTTGACTCTGTGGCATATCTCTACCGAGATCCCGTTAGGATCAAATGTAAAGATGGAGTGTATGAAGCCGTTGTCAATGACCTCGGAGACCCAGATATCGGCTACGTCTAACTTATCCTTTAGTCTCCACAACTCGTCTTCATCTTTAATCTCAATACAGATGTGATCAAAGACAAAACCACCATTTACGGGTCTTCCTGACTCTTTTTCCTGGATGGGTTGTACCCCTGGCCATTGAAAGAAGGAGACAAGACAGGTGTTGCTTATTGCAAAGAAATACTGTTTGACTTCATGGTTGGCCATACCAGCAACAAGGTCAACACATAACAAGTCGCGCCAAAAACGTATGGTCTTGTCCATATCTGCTGTAGCTAAGGCTATGTGATTTATTCCTAAGTACCTTGTCATTACATACTCCCAATCCTCTCTTTTAGATTTTATACTGTATCGGAAGGTTGCTTTTCTTTATTTTTTGTTTTAAAACCGTTAAGCAGAGAGCGCTCGAAGTCTTTAATAAGTTCAGGGTCGAGGTGGCCTTCAGGCTTAAAGAGCATCTTAACAGCGTCCTCAGTGGCATAGGTCTCTCTATACACGTTTTTAGTGGTAAGAGCGGCATAAGCCTCAACAACGGCTAACATCCTTGCAGGAGTGTTTATATCGCTGCCCTTTAAACCCCTTGGATAACCGCTTCCGTCCATCTTTTCGTGATGGCTCCAGCATATATCTTTCACTATCTCTGGCACACCGCTCATGGCATTTAAGATGTCCATAATATAATTTACATGTTCTTTGATGTTCTTATATTCTTCAGGGTCAAGTTTATCAGGCTTAAACAGCAGGTCGTTTGGGATTAAAACGTTACCCAGGTCGTGCATTAATCCTCCAATGGTCATTAGCTTACATTCCTGACTATCAAACCCCTTTAGTTCAGCAAACAAATACATAAAGACAGCAACAAGGAGGGAATGCAAAAACATCGTATTATTGTAACCATACACAGCGCTCAAAATATCCTGTGCGCCAAACTCCTTAATCGTGTTTTCCAAAACCTCTACGGCGTTTACTATATCCTCATAGGGTAAAGGTTCCTTATGTTTTACCGAATCCACCACCCTTTCAATGGTTACTTTTATCAGGCGCAGGGTGTTTTCTTGTTCTGGCTGAAGACTCTTCCACTGCTCTTCCATCTCCGTATTGCTCCATTGGACTAACTTGGCAAGCAAGTTGCCAATCTTAAGAGGCTTTAAGACATAGTCGTTTGCACCCATTCTTATGGCGTTGATTACGTCCTCCTTGTTAGCACTGGCAGTGACTACGATTGCTATGATGTTTCTAAGGTCTTTATAGGAGCGTATCTCCTTAAGAATACCAAACCCATCCTTTTTTGTTGTTGCTACGTCAAAGATTAAGATGTCAGGTACGTGGTGGATTGCCTTGTTAATAGCGGATTTACTACTAACAGCAGTATATACCTCATAATCCAACCTTGTTAAATGATAACTAACGAGATTCCTTGTCGCTTCGTCTTTGTCTACGATAAGTATCTTTTTTACCATATAGTATTGTACGACATAAAGCGTTGATCAATCAAGCGGGGGGTGCAGGGGAATGACATAATTTCCCACGACTTTCTTATACACCCTTCATCTTCCCTGTCTTCTCTTAATCAGACCTGAATCTGCTATAATACATATTATGAAAAAAGCGTTGAGTGTAGCTGGCTTTGACCCAACGAGCGGGGCAGGCGTAACGGCAGACCTCAGGGTGTTTTACAAGGAGGGGGTCTATGGTCTGTCTGTGATCACGGCTATTACGGCGCAAAACACGCAAGGTGTACAGTTTGTACAGGGCGTGGACATAAATGCCTTCGACACGCAGCTTGACGTGTTGTTGAGTGACATGAGACCTGATGCTATAAAGACTGGTATCCTGTACGACGCTCAACAGATAGAGTGCATAATCCGACATGTGAAGGGACACAGTCTCAAAAACCTCGTCATTGACCCCGTTATGGTCTCATCATCGGGTATGACACTTGTTGCCAACGACACCATATCGGCCATGAAGGAAGGGCTGCTGTCGCTGGCAACGGTCATAACGCCAAACATATATGAGGCGCAGCTCTTAACCGGTATGGAGATACGCATCAGCGATGATGTATGCAACGCCGCAAGGCTGATCCACGCTATTGGCCGATGTGCTGTGCTCATAACCGGCGGCCACATGTCGTCTCAGAACGCCGTGGATGTGTTGTACGACGGAGATGGCTTTATCGAGTTTGAGTCGCCTAAGTACGACAGAGAGGTTCACGGCACGGGCTGTATGTTCTCGGCTGCCGTTACCGCAGGTCTTGCCAAGGGGTTAGACCTCCGTGATGCGGCAAGGCAGGCCAAGACCTTCATCTCGAACGCAGTCAGGGAGGCCTGTTTCCCTGGCCGAGGTATGGGCATTGCCTGTCTCTAAGGACAAGACGGTATTTCAGTGTCAGGTCTGCGGCAGGCAATCGCCGAAATGGGTCGGAAAGTGCCAAGATTGTGGCACGTGGAACAGCTTTGTTGAAGAACGGCTGGAGAGGTCGAAGGTATCCAGCGCGTTATCAAAATCCGTGCCAACCTCTATTGCCGACATAGAGTTAAACGACGAGGAGCGCATTAACACCGGTATCCAGGAACTCAACAGGGTGCTTGGAGGCGGTATAGTTGCCGGTTCACTCATCCTTATAGGCGGGGACCCGGGTATTGGAAAATCAACGCTGGTCTTGCAGCTGTTGGATGGGGTCTACAGAAACAACGCAGTCGTTGGCGGGCAGGCCCTTTACGTCAGCGCCGAGGAGTCCTTGAAGCAGATAAAGCTCCGGGCAAGACGCTTAGGTATCGATACAACTGAGATACTGGTTGTATCGGAGACGTGTCTTGAGGTCGTCTTTGAGCACATAAAGCAGGTAAAACCAGTTGTCGTCGTCATAGATTCGATACAGACCGTGTTTACGCAGGAGATCAGCTCAGCGCCCGGCTCTGTGGGGCAGGTGAGGGAGACGGCCTTGAGGTTGATGCTTTTTGCCAAGCAGTCATCGGTTCCCGTGTTTATCGTAGGGCATGTTACCAAGGAGGGGGCCATTGCCGGTCCGCGGACGTTGGAGCATATTGTTGACACTGTGATATATTTTGAAGGCGACAGGGGGCATCCCTTTAGGATACTACGGGCGGTAAAGAATCGTTTTGGCTCTACAAACGAGATCGGGGTCTTTGAGATGCGCGAGGGCGGGCTTGTTGAGGTGGCCAATCCCTCGGAGCTTTTCCTATCGGAGCGGCCTACCGGCGTTTCAGGAACAACGGTGATATCCACAATGGAAGGCACTCGTCCGCTGTTGGTAGAGTTACAGGCGCTTGCTACACAGACGACGTTTGGGGTTCCACGACGCACTGGTATAGGCGTTGACCTCAACAGGGTCAACCTCTTAGTGGCTGTGCTTGAGAAGATTGGGGGGGTGCATCTAGGACATATGGATATCTTTATCAACGTGGTTGGAGGGTTAAAGATAACTGAGCCGGCATTTGACCTCGGGATAATCACAACGATTGCGTCATCATTTTTGGAGAGGCCGGTGCAGGAGAGCGTCTTTTTGTTTGGCGAGGTTGGGTTATCCGGTGAGATACGTGCCGTTTCGCAGGCAGAGGCAAGGATCAAGGAGGGTGCAAAGATAGGCTTTAAGCAGGCCATCCTGCCGGAGGCAAACCTCAGCCGGCTTAGTATAAGTCCCCAGATAGAGTTAAAAGGAGTTAAAAACATTGATGAAGCCCTCAAGACTGCCATTAATCGTTAGTCTCAGCGTCCTCTTCTTATTGTGTGCGTGTGCTAGGCCGATAACGGTCAAAGACACCCCAACGGTGGATAACAAGCCGCAGGATATCACCTTAAACGAGCTTCTCCAGCGTTTAGGCAACGTAGTAACACTAACAGGCATAGCCGAGATTGAATTAAAGACAAGCGCACATACACAGAGTGGCAGCGCCTCTATTGTAATAGATGATGCTGGTTTTCAGCTCAATATTTATTCATTAGGTTTTTTAGTAAGCGAGTTTAGTCAGAAGGACGGGCTAGTCTATAGCAGCTTGTCAATGGCGGACTCCGATAAGGTCATCTTTGCCAGGGTGATCAGAGATGGGCTGGTGTGGTGGAAACTCGACGGGGGTATAGTACAGGATTATGACGACAGGATTGTTCTAAAGACGGTTGAGAGGTTGATCGTCATTGACAAGACCACTCTAAGGCCGATTAAACAGCTCCTCTTCCTTGACGAGGACAATATATTAAGCATCAAATATAACGGTACGTTATGGACAGACGGTATCGCCTACCCCTCAAGGATCGAGGCAACCCTCGGTGAGTATCATCTAAGTATCGCATTTGAGTCGATCGGGTTTGAATAATGGGTAGTCCTGTAAAGGTAGCGATATTCAATCCCCCTCCCTTGATGGGAGGGTCTAGGGAGGGCAAAGCCCTCTCTATTTTTTTGCATCTTTACATCCTTAAGTCAACAGCATTAGGGGTTAGGGGAGGGTGTTAAGTTTACTGTCTCCACTACTTGTACAGGACAACCGAATAATGGATGCTTTATTTGTATCCTCTTAAAAAAGCATGTTAAATTTCTTTTTATGCTTTCAAGACTATGGATTCCCGTTTTCGCGGGAATGACAGCAATCGCCGTTTTTCAAGTATATCATTCCTGTGTAAACAGGAATCCAGAAAACATAAAGTATAATTACCATGAAATATAAGGAAGATACCTTTATTTATTGTTTGAATGCTATTGCCATGCTGTAATGATGTGGGGGCGCATAGGAAAGTTGTGGGGGTGTGGAATAGAATGGAGGGCTTTGCCCTCCCTAGACCCTCCCACAAGGGGAGGGGTGAGCCACCCCTGGCACAAAGAAGTCCCGTTGACCCCATTAATTTTTATTGTCCCCCATGAAATTTATATGCACCCATGGTGTGGGCAATGATTGTTTTCTTCCTGTGTTTACTGATATAATACGTCTAATAATATATGCTTTATGAACCAGAAGACAATGGCTGCGTTGTATCAGAGATGTTGTATAACGTAATGCCAATTGAGGTCATAGAGTATCCTGAAGCGAGCATGTGTAGTATCTGCTTCAGGCTTTTTGTATAAGGTTTAGGGGAGCTGGGTTTGAATTATTTTATAGTTGTCATGTTGCTCTTGCTTTCAGGGCTGTTTTCTGGTTTGACGCTTGGGTTGCTTGGGCTAAACGTTACTGAGTTGCAGCGTAAGGTCAAATTGGGGGATAGAAACGCCGAGAGAATTTATCCAGTAAGAAAGAGGGGTAACATATTGCTATGCACCTTACTGCTTGGAAATGTTGCCGTTAACAGCACTCTATCGATCTTTTTGGGTTCTATTGAAAGTGGTATTATTGCCGGGATTGCCTCTACCGGATTGATTTTAATCTTTGGAGAGATTATACCTATGGCCACCATTTCGCGTTATGCGTTAGAGTTTGGAGCAAAAACCGTATGGTTGGTGAAGGTCTTTATATTTCTTCTATATCCGTTTACTTATCCTATTTCGTTGCTGCTTGACAGGCTGCTTGGCGCAGAACTTCCTACTGTCTGGAGTAAGCGAGAGTTAAAGGAGATCATCAAGTTTCATGAGGATCAACCAGGATCGGAGGTTGATGCCAACGAGGAACGGATCATATTGGGGGCGCTTTCATACTCGGACAAGATTGCTGCCGACATTATGACGCCTCGCTCTGTAATGTTTAACTTAGAGGTAGACACCGTCTTAGATGAGAAAACCTTGTTAGAGATCAAAAAAAGTGGTTTCACACGCATTCCGGTCTACAGAGAGCAGGTCGATAATATCATCGGTTTACTCTATGCCAAGGACCTAATTGCAGTGGAAGCAGGATTGAAGGTTGCAGATGTGTACAGACAGAACAAGGTCTTGGTTATCCCTGAGACGAAAAAACTCGGAACGTTGATGAACGAACTTATCCAGATCCGAAATCACCTGGCCGTTGTCTACGACGAATACGGCATGTTGGTTGGTATTGTTACCTTAGAGGATATCGTTGAGGAGATCATGAGAGTGGAGATAGTAGATGAGGCAGACAACGTAGTTGACCTCCGGCAGGAAGCAGACAAAAAGGCTAGAAAATACCTGCATATACAACGGCAAATGCAGGATGAACAGGCAAATGATCCGCTGCACCAACAACAGCGTGAAAGCCCAGCCGCTCAGATGTAAAGATTAATCCACGCGATCTGCTTCTTGTGCGCTTACCATGTCTCTTATGTCGCTGCGCAGCCACAACAGAAGAGCCAGTCCAGGGATTGCCATCAACGTTGCAACAATGAAGAAGTTGGCCCAACCAAAGGTCGCAACAACTAGGCCAGAGGTAGGGGCTATAAGGATCCTCCCCATTGCGGCAAGTGATGACAGTAAGGCATACTGTGTTGCACTGTAGCGTTGATTGCACAAGGTCATAATGAATGACACAAATGAGGCCGTGCCCATGCCGCTTGTCAGGTTTTCAACTGCCACGGTGATGATGAGCATTGAATAGTTTTTTCCTATTAACGCTAACGCCATAAACAATAGGTTTGCCACACCCTGCAATACTCCAAACAACATAAGGGATTTGAAAAGCCCTAACCTTATCATCAACGCCCCTCCAAACATGGCCCCTATTATCGTTGAGGCCAGACCAAGCCCCTTGTTTATGGTACCTACCTCGGTTGCTGAAAACCCCATCCCTTTTAGCAAAAACGCCGTGCTTAATGACCCTGCGTAGGCGTCGCTCAATTTGTACAGGACAATAAAGAGCAGTATTTTTAAGGCAGACTTTCTTGAAAAATAATCCTTTAATGGCCCCAACACAGCGTCCTGCAAGTTAAGTGGAGGCTTGACTACCTGCTGTGGCTCTGGGCCAAAAAATGACCCTATCAAACCTACTGCCATAACCCCAGACATCAGGAGGTATGTGGCTTGCCACCCTATGTTATCTGACAGGACCAAGGCCAGCGCCCCCGACGTCAACATTGCTATACGGTAGCCGGTAATAAAGACCCCTGTTCCCATACCACGCTCATGTGCCTTCAGTATGTCGGTTCTGTACGCATCTGCAACAATGTCTTGTGAGGCAGAAGACAGGGTCACAACTAGGGCTATGACGGCCAGTAAGCCGGGGCTCTTTGATGGTGAGATAAATGCCATCACCGCAATGCTCAACATCAGGGTAAGCTGCATCAGAAGCATCCACCCCCTGCGTCTGCCTAGATAAGGCGGCACGAGATGGTCCATAAACGGAGACCACAGGAACTTCACCGTGTACGGAAGCCCAACTAACGCAAACAGGCCAATTGTACGTATGTCCACACCGTAACTCGTCATCAACGCCTGGAGCGTGCTGCCGGTCAGGGCCAGAGGCAGCCCCGATGCAAAACCTATCGGCAAGAGTATAGTGATCCGCCGGCTCTTCAGTACCCTAAAGTAAGACGCTGCTTCCATTGCCACGGCTATATTGTAGTTGAGTCTCTATCGAAAAAAGAAGGGGGTGTTCTGCATGGTTGCAATAAAAATGTCTGAACCACGATTTAGCGGATTAAGGGATTACCAGGATTAATTAAAATTTTTTCTTTAGTCCTGCAGAGGTAGTGATATTCAATCCCCCTCCCTTGATGGGAGGGGGGTAAGTTTACTGTCACCACTACTTGTGCAGGACTACCCTATTTTTGCACTTTCTGGATTCTTGCTTATGTAGGAATGACCCCTGCTCAGGTCAGGGGCAGGCATAGAGCGGCTAAATGAGCTATTTGCTGTCATTCCTGCGAAAGCAGGAATCTATTAGCTTGTGGATTGCCGTGTCGAGCACGGCAATGACAGGACGACCCATAAGTTTCTTATGCACCCATCCACTTTTTTACTTGCTTTTTTCTGAGATATAATGATATAAAAGTAAATTCAGAGTTAATCTATTTTTAAAAGATAAGGTGGTGATAGCCGGGAAAAGTTTAGGTTCCATGTGGAGCAAAAGAGTATAGGATTTAGGTTGATAGTTGAACATGATTAAGGAATATTGATTTAGGAGGTTTATTACATGAGAGCATTGAAGTTGGCTATGTTGTTAACAATAGTTTTCGGACTTCTCGTTCCAACTGTTGTAATGGCTAAGGAAGCAAAGAGTGTCAAAGAACTGATAGATATGTATGACTCATCAAGGTGTAAAGAGTGCCATGAGCAGATATATAAAGATTGGGAGCATTCGCTCCACTCAAAGCCTTTAATTGGTCCTTTTAGCAAGACGCTGGGTACTTTGATTGATTATCTTAAGCAGCGTGATGGCGAGTTAAAGAAATCGCATGATGTTACAAAAAGCATCAAAGATTACATGATGCCATGTTTTATATGTCATATCCCACAGTTAGAGGATGCCTCAGAGGCTGCAGCTCAGGAAATAGCTGATGCAGTTAAGAACCAGAATTTTGACATCATCGAGAAACTGCAGATCAATTGTATTATCTGTCATAACAGGAACTCCATCGTAAGAAAGTTCAGGGACGGTCTGCCTGAGAAAGACACTGTTTACGGTAATAAAGATTTAGGCGGCGTACATGCTGACAAGGTGTTTACAAAATCCAAACGATCAGAGATGATGGAAGACTCATCCTTCTGCGGTGGCTGTCATCAGGGGCCAAACGTGCTTCACTCAGCCGAGCCGATGTGGTGTGTGTCTAACTACGACAGCATGTTGCATAACTATATACCTAACGGTGGAGACAAGGGCTGCCAGGATTGTCATATGAGGGCGCCTAACACAGGACACCGCTTCCCGCCAAACTATGACGATAGAGACTTTGAGATGAAGAGACTCAAGGAGCATATTAAGTTTGACGTTACCGCTACGGCCTACACCTTCCAGGTTAAAACACCAGAGGTACTGTCTATCCCGCAGGTAGTGATAAAGACAAAGGTCACCCACGACGTTGGACATAGGTTCCCGGATGGATGTCCTTCTCCCACACACTTCTCGCTCAAGGTGAAGGTAAAGTCCAAGGACGGCAAGGAGATATTCTCCGATACGAAATACTATATGCCTCAGAAAAAATTGGGCTATGCCGAGAATAAGATGGTATTTGCCTCTCTTAGAAAGCTCTCCCTTATGAGAGACACATCGCTTCAGCCATTTAAGGCCAACGAGGAGACCTTTGAGGTCAAGCTGCCACCCGGTGTTGATGATGCCATCGTAGAGGCGTCGCTGACACTCGTCGTTGAGCCTGGCGTCAAGGAATCGGTCTTTGAACTGGGTACTTTCACAAAAGAAGTCAGCCTAAAAGGTAGAAAATAACCGCTTAAGACACATGTAAGAAAGGTAGCCCCTGCACGCAAGCCTCTGCAAGGGCTACCCCCTTTTCTTTGTGCCCCCTTTGACAATCTGCTGTGAACTGTTTAATAATACTCACGTATTGTGAGAAGTAAATCGTACCTGCTGCTTATTGCTTTATTGCTGCTATGCGTAGGAGATGCTATGGCCAATGGGCTGTGGGTGTTTCCGCCAGAAGGAGGCAACTGGAGCAAGGATTTTGGAGACATCTCAACGTCCATAATGTTTGGTGATATAGACGGTGATGGTAAGAACGAAATTATCTTTGGCACCACAAAAGGTAACATCTTTGCCTTAAGACCAGGCGGTAAGAAGTATAGATACATAAAGATAGGCAAGTCCATTAAGGCAAACCCCATTTTGACTGACTTTAACAGGGATGGTTATGCCGATATCCTGGCCTTTGCACGGGACGCTGAATTCAGTGAACCTGCAAAGAAGAGCACAATGGTCGTTATATCCGGTAGCAATTTTAGCAAGATGATAGAGGTCGAACTGGATGGCAGCATTGTCTCACGCCCTGCCCTTGCTGACTTTAACAACGACGGCAACATCGATATCCTTGTCCCTGCAAAGGGACTTTACTTGATAGATGGCTCCATCAGTAATGATAAGAGGGATGCACATATACACAACTATAACGTAGATGGCATTACCTTCTCCTCTCCAATAGTAGAGGACTTCAACGACGATGGCATCTATGACTTTATGATCCCCTACACCTACAAGAGCAAACCTTATTTGGACATCTTTCTCTCAGACTCGGTTGACTTTCAGTATTCAAAATTCACATTCAGCCTCAATAACGAACTGCGAGTCATCCCAACCCTTGTCAAGGAAAGCGACTCTGAGCCACTGACGTGGCGTCTAATTGCCCCGTCATTTAATAAGACCATAGATTTCTATAAGCTCAAATGGGACCCGGCAGTTGAGGAACTTTCCCTTGAATTTGTTAATGAATATAACGAGCACGATTATCGGTTCAATAGTCAATTACCTGCCGTAGGAGTTCCGGGAAGCCCCCCTTTGCTTTATCTGAGTTTGCCAGACAAGAGTTCACTGTGGCAGCTAAATGCCTTTACAGGTGAGCTGATCTCAAAGTTATCAATGGGTATTCTGAGCAACAATATGCCTGTTTATCTGAAAAAGGAAGAAGTGGGGGCGGGCAAGACTACTAGCGGCAAAGAAGGAGGCACTATAGGCCCGTTTATCATACTTCAGTATGACGATGGTCTGTACATGACGGGTCTTAATGATAGTTTAAGACAGCAGATCAACAAAAAGAGCACCAACCTGCCATTGTTACAAGAGATCTACCTATATCCTCAGTACGCTGGCAGGAGTGAGTATGTGCCTATGGGGATAACTATTAAAAAACAGATGAGACAGATAGTGTGTGACTCTGAAGCTGTGTTAAATATCTCCCTGCTCCATCCCAACATAGCTGGATATTTTAACCAGGGGACCTATCCGGCACAGGAGATGGTTACCGTCCTTAAAGAGATGGAAAGCTCCCTCGATTGGAGAAATGTACGTGGTATGGCCAGGATCGCCTCCCTGGTGACCCAGTTGTACCCCGCTGACAACGACTATCAGGAGGCCCTGGATAGGTTCAGAAAGGCTGTAAAAGAAGAAAAATCGTTTTTATTTAAGATCGTTAAACTCAAACAGGATATAAAGAAAAAGGCAGCTAAATACGACTACACTACTCTGATGGACTGGATTGTAACTGGCAGGATAGAAGAAAAGCTACAGTATATAATTAAAAACGATCCGGACTTTCTCGAAGATAAAGACATTGCCAAGTTCTATAGCGATATATACTTCCTTAAAGGATTGATAGATGCCTTTGTTCCCATTCTAACAGGTATAATTGTGTTGTCTTTGGCCGTCTTGCTGATCTTTAATTATCAGACGTTTATAAAACTGTATTATACAATTTTATACTACTTTTCGGTGAGAAGGGCATGGTCAAAGGACATTACCCAACACCTCGATGCAGAGTTTTATATAGAAAATCTGTTCAAAGAAGGGATTTTTTCAAAACGGCCGTCCCATCTTTTTAATCTGAAGTTAAAGACGCTTATGACACTTCTAATAAAGAAGGATAGTCTATTGTGGTATAAGATTCTACTTATGTTAGAGGACTGGGTTGTACACAATCGCGTGTTTAACGAGGAAGACAGCAGGGGGTTTTACCGCTATCTACTGTATCAGTATAAGCGCTTGTTTTATAAGAAAATCAGAAGAGCATCTTTTTTTCGCTGGCTGCTGTTTCAATTTAAACATTTTATAAGACGTGATTTCTATGATTACGAAACGACAGACCAGTCTATCAACATAATTAAATCCGAGTTGGCTCTTAAGTTTCTTAAACTCAACGAGTACAAACCGGCGTTTAATTATATACACAGACAAATCCTCAGTGCCAACAAAGATATGTCCAATCCAGATCTTGTTAAATTCCTAAATCAATTAGCAGATTATAAGATAGAAAGCTATTTTTACAAGTACGAAAAACACTTCTTTAGAAGGATACGCACGTTTTCTGACCAGGTCAAGATACTCACCTTCTATAAGCGCAGAAAACTCATACCCCGCGTAGAGGTCACTATCAACAGGATGTTGAAAGAGGCGCTTCACCACTATGGTTTCCCAAGACACGTTGTAAACGGCTATCTGCCAAAAGAACCGATAAGAGATCACGGCCTGTTTCTAACTATCGTGGCCTACAGTTACGTTAGAAAAACCATAGTGGTTCTGCGGTGTATCCCTCATAAGTACAAATACATAGATCTTACGTCGAACTCCAAGATAAAGTCCCTTTCCGACAACTTCACACCCATATACAACGTGCATCGTAACATGCACTGGACCGTACAAGTAGAGAACTACATAATTCACACACCGATAAAGAAAATGCAGCCAAACATCCCCTTAAAAGTTATACAGAACATACTGTTAAGCCTGCTCTCTCTTATTAAACACCATTCTCCGTTATGGTTTATACCAAACCTTCACCCCTCTAACCTGTTCTGGGATGGTGAGTCTATCTATCTCTCTTGCACGGGTATCTCAAAGTTAACAATGGACAGGGACATTGTCATTCTACACAGGAAGCTACATAAGTATTTAAAGAAGAACGTCTTTATAACCCCAGAGTTTAGACAGTCTCCGCACCCGCAGAAGGTTCTCTCCGATGGCTTTCAAATAGAGAAAACCCTTGTATATCTACTTGGCACACTTACCTTTTGGCTGATGGAGGGTTGCTTTTATGGCGACACTATATTAGAAGAAAGTCCCTCGCTTAAAAGATATGATGGGGCCTATACCCTGATTAAACGCTGTACGCTGCCAGTCACCGACAGAGCCACACTCAAAGAGTTCACAGAAATGGTGCTGCGCCTTCAAGATAGACATGCCCTCAACTGGGACAACCCCCAACCTCAAAAGACAGATTGAGAGAATGATAGAAAGAAGATAAGAAAGCAGGTAGTCCGAAAAGGTAGTGATAATGATGTCATGCACTAACAAGAGAAGCATTATCTGGATTGTTAAACGTCCATCTTTACAGTTTTAGTTCAATGATGAAGGCGGTTTTGTTGTCTTCGTTTACGGAGTAGATCTTGCCGCCCATGCTGTTTTCTATGATTATCCTTGACATGTAGAGGCCGATGCCTGAGCCGACGTTGTCTTTTTTGGTGGTGAAGTATTGTTCAAATAGCTTGTCTTGGATCTCTGGCTTTATGCCTATGCCATTGTCCTTTATAGCAAGGGTTACCTTTTCGTCATCTAGCCTTATTTCTATCTCTATAAGGCCTTTGATCTTGTCATCAACAGTACTGCGTTTTTCTTTTATAGAATCTACAGCGTTTGTGATTATGTTTAATATGACCTGTTTGAACTCATTCTGATAGCCGTAGACCACTGTGTCAGAGTGATTTGAATCAACCTTTATCTCTATCGAGTTGTGCCGAAGGAGGGCGCTTGTGATTGTACAAACTGCCTCTACGGCGCTTTTGACGTCAAACAGGCTCTTGCTCTTTGAGGGTTTACAGAAGTTCTTGAAATCGTCGATTGTGTGCGACATAAATATGATCTGTGAGACGGCCTCATTTGCTGCCTCTCTGACGTAGCTCTTATCCAACTCATCAGATTCGCTCGCAATTTCCAGATCTTGCATCAATAGGGACATCGTGTTTAGGGGCGTTCGCCACTGGTGGGCTATCATGGCTATCAACTCGCCCATAGCGGCCAGCTTGGACTGCTGCACCATGAGCTGCTCGTGCATCCTGCTCTTTTCGACCTCCTGCTGTACGCGGACCTCGAGGTCGCTGTTTATCTCTTTCAACTGTTCAGACTTCTCTTGCAGCCTCTCCTTTGACCTTATCAACTCCGTGATATCGCGTGAGATACCGATTGTTCCAATTATGGCGCCCCCAACGTCATGCCAAGGTATCTTTGTGACAGAGTTCCATACCTCCGAGCCGTCTATGTGGGTGACACGCTCCACCTTGTTCATAATAGGTGTGCCTGTTTCTATTACCTGCTGATCGTCCAATGAGGCTTTTGTAGCCTGCTCTGCTGACATGAAGTCATAGTCTGTTTTGCCTAACATTGCCTCAGCCGTTGTGCCGGAGTGTATAGCCTTGGCCTTATTCACCCTTACAAATCTGTGATCTTTATCCTTGAAATAAATAGAATCAGGCATGTTATCCAGCAGTACTTGCAGAAGCATAAGCTCAGAGCGTGAAAGCAGGTTCTCTACCTTTTCCATTTATAAAGTTAAACGAACTCTTTAGATGGGCGTATAAGAAAGTCGTGGGAAATTATGTCATTCCCCTGTTCAAGCCAGGGGCAGGCTCTGCGAAAGCAGGAATCTATTAGCTTGTGGATTGCCCTGTCAAGCACAGCAATGACAAGACGACCCGTGAATTTCTTATGCACCCCTTTAAAAGTTACCAAGGTGAAAAATCATCCTTTGTTCCGCCACACACAGGGCATAGCCAGCCTAATCGTATGTCCTCAAAGGGCACACCTACCGGGACTCCTTGAGCCGCATCACCCTTACCCGGATCATAGAGATATCCGCACACTGTACACCTATACTTTATCATCGCCAATCTTATTAGAAAACATTAGTATTTTTCTACAGACAAATTTATCTTTTTATACTTCAATGTAGTTAATTCTATGATACCCTTATTGGTGGTATCTACGCCAAAATAAAAGATGTAATACCCCGCAGGCAGTCCTGATATGTTTAAAACCTCAGTAAGTTGCAGATTAAAGAGATTGCCTGTGTATGCAGGTTTCAGATCAAAAAAATGCGCAACTGGAATCCACTGATCTGGATATAGATAGTAATACATGCCTAGCGGAGTGTCAGCAAAGAGCCACCATTGAGCCAATTGTCCATCTTTACTTCCCGACTTGAGACTTACTCTAAGTACAAACGTCTCATATGTTTTTATCGTAAGCGAACCCTCAAGGCCATTACCGGTAATATTGGGGGTTATTGCGTTAGTGTCGCCCTCCTGAGTTGCGGTAAACGTCTGGTTTGAGATCGTAACTGTTGTTGTTCTGGAGGTTGGAGCGGTATTGACCTCTGCTGTGTATGTAACCGTACCGTTACCGTTGCCAGTGGTTGTGCCAGATTTGAGTGTTAGCCATGATGCGCTTGATTGAGCCATCCATACACAGCCGCTCTGAGAAGTAACCGTGATCGTACCGGTACCCCCTTCGGCTTTTATGGTTTGAGTTGAAGGCGATATGCTGTAGGTGCAGTAAGAGGAGTCCCTGGGATACAAGAACGTAATACCATCCATATCATCTTGTTCCAGATCTCTTTTCTTGGTTTCGCCTTTTGAGGCATACCCGTACATCGTTTTTTCAGTATCAACAGTGTCATACAGGTCCTTGAGGCTCAGACAGTGCCCCAACTCGTGAGTGGCTATGCTTTGCAGATCATATGAACTTTGCGTCAGGTCAGTGCTGAATAGATATTTGGTATTAAAGTTTATGTCGTCATCAAATATCTCTCCTGTGTCAGGATCGTACCATACGCTATTGACGGCAAGTGAACCCCTGTTGCTGCTATCCAGATTAAAACACACGATATTGACACCGTCGTTGTCACCACAATTAGTGGAGGTAGTTGTACCGCCGTAGTTGTACTTAAAGGAGGTTGTTCCCACATTGTTCCACGTACTCATTGCAGCTTGAACCGCTTCCAGTGTCCCAGTTGGAGCACCAGCAGGGTTTACGGAGAGCGTAACGCTTGGCTGCTTTTGCCTTAGCATAAACCCCTTGGAGCTCTTATTTACACCAAAGGCCATAGCATTTGTACCCCACAATAAGCAGACACACAAAAGGAGGATTTTAAATCTGTACATTTACAGAACCCCTCTTATCTTTTTTATAAAAGTGCTTAAGGGGAGATTATTGTCGATAACGGCGAGATTTCCTTCAACGGAATCTGTCTCTTTACTGACAACACCATTTTTTACAGTATACTTTCCCTGCTTATCTCCCTGTATAAGGAAGATTTTTTCAGTGGATTTATCTTTTTTCGTCTTAAGAAAAACAATGACATCTTCACCCTTGGCCACGGAGGCTATATCTCTCAGTTGCAGGGTCAGGTCTCCTACAGTGCCGCCTTCAAACTCAAAAGATACGTTTTTTGCGTTCGTGCTGCCTCTAATCACCTGCGTGACCTTTAAGTTTGCCCTTGTTATAACAGTGCCGGCCTTAGCATCCCACATAGACTTCGTTTGCTCTACCACGCCTCTTAGGACTACGTCAGAGGCCCTTGCCAAATCTTCCGTACTGATAGCAACAGCCCCCTGCAAAGGCTGTATGCCTATAAACGCTGCAAATATCATTGTTACAACACAATAAATAAAAAACAATCTTGCTTTCATTCCTATCCACCTCATTAAATTTAAAGTTTTGGCCACACCACATGTCTATTTTAATTAAAACCTCCATAAATTTCAAGTGCCACTTATTCACAGCAGTAATTCTCAGTGAAAACATTGTTCGGCTTTATATGAGGTTATTCAAAGAGCGTAAAAGAAATTTTTCGCGATGTTCCTCCTGAGTACAGCCAATGTTTGTTGTTGCAAAAAAGACACACGAGTGACAAAACTTGTCACTAGACTTGTCGTTTGGCGCTTTGGTTACAGTCTTTTCCGCTATCCTGGAAAAGTTCCAGGAGTATAGACAAAAGGGTAAGATAAAATACAGCATACATAACGTATTTATGTCAGCCTTTGCTACGATGTTCTTTCAGGGGTAGTCCTGCAGAGGTAGTGATATTCAATCCCCCTCCCTTGATGGGAGGGGTTAGGGGAGGGTGTTAAGTTTATTGTCACCACTACTTGTGCATGACTACCACATATTAGTCTCAAAAGAGGGTGATCATAAACTCATGATGGAGTGGGTTAGAGAACAGAGGATGTTAAAAGAGGTTTCACGGCTTGAGGTAAAGGATTTTACAGGCCGGCTT